>DYRX01000212.1 GCA_020718525.1 Victivallis vadensis | reverse complement strand
CTGCAGGCATTGGCGTCGGAAAAGAAAGCGGACAAGTCGAAGATTCGCGATGTCATCGCCAAAAGCATGGCAAAAAAGCCTCTTGAGCTCGAGGAGACCGCCGCTCTCCTCACTGCAGATGGAGATCTCGCCGAAGAGATTTTTGATGCTGCAAGACAACTGAAAAAAGATGTCTATGGCAACCGAATCGTCCTCTTCGCGCCACTCTACATTGGCAACCATTGCATCAACGACTGCGTCTATTGCGCATTTCGCAAAAGCCTGAGGACAACTGTCCGCAAAACCCTCAACGAGGACGAACTCCTCGCCCAAATTGAGGCGCTTGTCGACAAGGGGCACAAGAGGCTTATCCTGGTTTTCGGAGAACATCCCCTCTACACTGCCGACTTCATCGCTGAAACCGTGAAAAAAGTTTACGCATACAAAAAAGGCAGTGGAGAAATACGCCGCGTGAACATCAATGCCGCCCCGCTCGATCACGAAGGCTACAAGACAGTCAAGGCTTCGGGCATCGGCACCTATCAGATCTTCCAGGAGACTTATCATCACGAGACCTATGCCAAGATGCATCCGCCGCAGACTCATAAAGGCGACTACATGTGGCGCCTCGATGGTCTTACAAGGGCTTTCGAAGCCGGATGTGACGACATGGGGATCGGTGCGCTTTTTGGTCTCTACGACTGGAAATTCGAAGTCCTAGGCCTGGTTTCGCATTCGCTTTTTCTCCAGGATATTTTCGGTGTCGGACCGCACACGATCAGCTTTCCAAGAGTCAGGCCAGCTCATGGTGTTTCTCTCGATGAGAAATATTTCGTATCCGACTACGACTTCAAGCGCCTGGTCGCGATACTAAGGCTTTCTGTTCCCTATACTGGCATGATACTCACCGCGCGTGAAACGGCTGAAGTCCGGAGAGAGCTCATTTCTTTTGGTGTCTCCCAGATTGATGCCGGAACAAGAATAGAACTGGCAGGATACACCAAAAAGGATGAGAAACAGGAGCTCAACAAGGAGCAGTTTCAAATCGGCGATGTGAGACCGATGGACGAAATCATCCGCGAACTCATCGAAAACGGATACATCCCAAGCTTTTGCACATCCTGCTATAGATCCGGAAGGACTGGACAGCAGTTCATGGAGTATGCGATTCCCGGATTCATCGAGCGCTTCTGCACTCCGAATGCAATCTTCACGCTGAAAGAATATCTGCTCGACTACGCAAGCCCGGAGACAAAAACAGCCGGAGACAAGCTTATCAGCGCGGAACTCGCCCACATAGGCGACGAGAAAATGCGGAAAAAAATTGAGGAAAGACTTTCCAGCATCGAAAAGGAAAAGTCGCGGGACCTCTATTTCTGAATCCTCCCCGACAGGATTGCCTCATCCTGTCCGGGAAAGGTTACTGTGTCGGCGCTTGCGCGAGCACGCAAACATGTTAGGAATCGTCGGCATAGGAATCTCAGATGTATGAACCTGCAAGACTATTAAGTGCCACTTTATTGTCTTATTCAGGCGGAGATCTGCAGATATACGAGGCTCCATCAAGATACAATCGCAGATTTGATTGCTGGATTTTTTGCTTCAACCGGTGTTGAAATCAGGTTGGCTTTAAGCTGGTGGAGGCGATCTATGATAGTAAGTATGGCGTTTTCTCAGAAAACGCCTCGAGCTGGTCTGGAAAAGATCAATTATCTTCTCTGGCATAAATCCATGCCGAATCAAAAACGACTTGACGGACAATTCCTGCTTTTGGCTGGAGGATGTGAAAAATAAATTTTTACATGTCAAATCGGACAAGGAGGAAGAATCAAATATTGTTATTCCCTGATTATAAGGAAGATACGGTTAAATATCGCAATTATTGACGATGTCGCGGATTCAGATGTCTGAGAGTGGATTTTCAAAGCAGAATCATAATCAGTAGACACTAGAAGAGAGACAAGCGCGTATTGCTCCCATTTGATTTGTTGCCGATCTGATTTATATTTGAGTCCATGCACGTTGTTTCGTCTAAACATTTGTTGATGCTCCATGCTGGCAAGCTTCTCTTTCCAGTGATACTTCTCTTTGTGTGTATTTTCGCAATTTCAGCTCCAAAAGACGAGCGCCCTTTGGCATCCTGGAGCATCGAGGATTTGCAGAATATTGTCATCCTGCCAAAGGGAGTCTTCGCTTCCGGAACAACAAGGCTCTATGTGGACAGCGTTCTCGAGCCGGGTTTTTGCTGGGGGCGGACATATGACCTGAAATTGAATGTGCAGAAATATGCCATGCCGTCTGTGTATCTGGCGCAGAACTCAAGCGCGGAATATTTTTCGGACATGGTCGGATTGAGGCGAGTTGTGCTGGAAAAGAAAACCGTTCTTTCCGAGGACAGCCGCAAATATGAAATAATCGTATACTGAGCCATGGCGTCCTTTTTGTTCTGCTCAGTGGTCCGTACTCAGTAAACTGCGCGCGTTTACAGAATCCGTACTAAGATAAAATGCGAAATCGCATTTTATTAGATGTAAAGATTCGCAGGACGGCGTAGTTCAGTGGATATTTACACCCGGAGATATTTTAGATGAAGCAAGAAGAGCCAGATACCACCGAAATAGCCGCCATGATTGACTCTGTCCATCCTGGCGCGGCTTCGCCTCTCCTCCCGATTCTGATCAAGATCCAGGAGAAATTCGGGTTCCTGCCTCCGAGCGCCCTTCGTCTCATTGGGGAGCATTCCGGAATTCCTGCTTCTGACATCGAGGAAGTCTCGAGCTTCTATTCTTCTCTGCGCAAGATTCCGATGGGCAGGCATTCAATAAAGGTCTGCATCGGAACTGCATGCCATGTTAAAGGCGCGGAAAAAGTCTATGAGAGCCTGAAGCGTCATCTTGGAATCGGCGAAGGTGAGGATACTGATTCGGCATCTCTTTTCACGCTGGAGAAAGTCGCATGCCTTGGATGCTGTATGCTTGCGCCGGCAGTTCAGATTGACAGGAACATATACGGCGCTGTGAGTCCGGCCGAAGTCCCGTCAATGATCGCGGACTTTCTGCTTTCCTCCTCGAGCAATGCTGGCGAGGAACTTTCGGAGCCGGGTTTTCCGCATCGTATGGGATCGGCAAGAATCTGCATCTGCTCAAGCTGTGCCGCCGCAGGCGCCAATGCTGTGTATGCCGAGATTCTCGAATACCGCAGGTCGAGTTCTGCGAAATTCGCAGTTTTCGACTCATCCTGTTCTGGTATTTCTTTCAGAGCTCCGCTTATGGAACTCACTGATTCTGAAGGAAATGCAGTTGTCTATGAAAGGGTTCGCCCTGAAAATGTCGCTGAGATTCTGAAGAGGCACTTCAAACCGTCGGGCATTGTCCGGTGCCTGGGCGTATCGGCGAATCTCTTCCTGGAGCGCATGCTTTGCGGAGAAAAAGCCGGATGTCCCCAAAAATATCCTCCCGATGTCCGGCAGTCCGTGTCAGACGATGAATTCTCCGGGAGGCAGACACGGATTGTCACAGAGAGGGCAGGATCTTCGCGTCCACTGGACTTGGAAGACTACTTGGGGGCTGGGGGCTTCTCCGCTCTGCGCACCGCTCTTAAAATGAGACCGGAAGATATTGTGGAAATGATAAGGGAAAGCGGCTTGCGGGGGAGAGGCGGTGCTGGATTTTCAAGCGGAAAAAAGTGGGAGTTTGTAGCCCGGATGCCGGGCTCGCCGAAATATCTGATCTGCAACGGGGACGAAGGAGATCCGGGTGCCTTCATGGACCGGATGATACTCGAATCGTTTCCCTTCAGAGTCATAGAGGGCATGGCGATTGCCGCTTTTGCGACTGGAGCAAGAGAAGCCTTTGTGTATGTGAGGAGCGAGTATCCTCTCGCTGTTTCACGTATGGAGGAGGCAATTGGAAAAGCCGCAGAAAAAGGCTGTCTTGCGCTTGACGCGGCTGGCAATAGAGATGACGTTTTAAGAATTCATGTTTTCAAAGGAGCCGGAGCCTTTGTGTGCGGAGAGGAAAGCGCGCTCATCAGATCAATGGAGGGGCGAAGGCCGGTTCCGGGTGCGCGACCTCCTTATCCGGGAGAAAAAGGGCTCTGGGGCAGACCGACCCTCGTCAACAATGTCGAGACATTTGCAAACATCCCCTGGATCGTTGCTAACTCGCCCGGAGTGTTTTCAAAAATTGGGACAATGTCCAGCCGCGGGACAAAGACCTTTGCGCTTGCCGGAAGAATTGCCAGGGGAGGGCTCATCGAGGTGCCAATGGGGATAGGGCTTGACGAGATAGCCACCTCCATTGGCGGCGGCACAGTTGACGGCAAGCGGATCAAGGCAATACAGATTGGCGGGCCTTCAGGAGGCTGTATTCCGTTCGATCAGGCTTCCGTCCAGCTTGACTACGAGAGCCTCAAGTCAATGGGCTCCATGATGGGCTCGGGCGGGATTATTGTCCTGGACGAATCCGACTGCATAGTGGAAATGGCAAGATATTTCATGTCGTTCACAAAGAATGAATCTTGCGGTAAATGCAGTTTTTGCAGGCTTGGAACAGAAGAGATGCTTGAGATTCTCGAGCGGCTGACAGAGGGGACGGCGGACAAAGGCGATCTCTTGCGCCTGGAAAGGCTGGGCGAGCAGATTTCACGGGGAAGTCTTTGCGGACTTGGCAAGACAGCTCCTAATCCGGTGCTCACTTCGATCAGATATTTCAGGGACGAATATTATGCGCATCTGCAAGGGGAGTGCCCTGCAAAAAAATGCAAAAAACTCATATGCTACGAGATTGGAGACGAATGCGTCGGATGCACCCTCTGCGCGAGAAACTGCTGTCAGAATGCGATAGTGTCGTCGCCATATGCGAAACACAGGATTCTCGATGAAAAATGCGTAAGGTGCGGGACTTGCTTCCAAATCTGCCCTCTCAAAGCCGTGCAAGTAAGGTCTTGAATTCAGGGAGTGCAATGAAGATCGTTTCCGGCGCATTATATGGAGGCTAGAATTGCTCTTTCCTCATGATCGAATTTGAGATCGCTTCGCAAATAATTATTGACATCTGGAGATTTTTGTGGAAAATCTTAGAAAACATATAATTCTGCACCCATCGCTCTCTCTTTTGTTGGGAGCAATCTCAGGAATACTGCTTGCAAGCCAAATTCGTTTTGCCGCAGTCTTCGCCTGCGCGGCGCTGGCAATCCTTATTTTCCTGCCAGGATATCGAGAACTTGCGAAATTCGCAGGCTCCGCCTTTCTTGGAGCGCTGAGCCTCTTTTCCGCGAAGCATTACGAAGCCCCATCATCCTATTTGCGCCTTATAGGCAAGACGGACTGCGGCGCTGAAATTGTTGTCAAAATAAATGACAGCCTCCATCCGGGATCAGAAAACGACTGGCTAGAGCCTCCGCGTCCCATGACTGCAGATATTTTGCGCTTCCGTTTTTCTCCCGACGACTCCTGGCGCGAAGCCAGCGGCAGAATTGCGCTGATCATGCGCGTTCCTCCAAAATACGTTCCAGACCTCTCCTATGGCGATGAAGCTACTTTGTTAGGTGTCCTTAAATGTCCGAAAGGTGCGAGCTTCGAAGGCGATTTCAGCTACTCTGAATTTCTTGAGAGGAAGGGGATAAAGCGCATATTCGAGGCGAGCTCGATGACTTCAATGCACGAATCGGAAAGCCTTTCGCTGATGGGCTCAATTTTGGAACTGCGCAATTACTGCATGGAGAAAGTCTGCACTGATTTGAAGGACGCGAGAAACATGGGGATGCTGGCGGCTATACTTTTCGGATGCAAGCAGGGCATTGGCTACGAAGACAAGCAGACTTTCATCGAGAGCGGAATGATTCATATCTTCGCGGTCAGCGGAATGCATGTCGGAATCATCGCTCTGATTTTCCTCTGCGTCTTCAGATTTATCCCTTTCAAATGGCGCTATCTATCTCTTCCGCTTGCTGTCTTTGCCTATACTGCGACAACCGGATTCCAGCCATCCGCCGTCCGTGCGTCGGTCATGATCTCGATATGGTGTCTTTTCAAAGCGTTCTGCATGGCGACTCCGGCTATGAACACGATTTATCTGTCGGCATTTATAATGCTCTGTACTGCACCTCTGTCCTTATTTGATCCGGGCTTCCAATTTTCCTTCCTCGCAACAGCCTTTCTGATTCTCTCCTGGAGCACAATGATCTCATTTTCCTCCGCATTGATTGAAAAAGAAAGGCTGATCCCAAAAGAAAAGAGATCCTTTGTCAATCTCCTCAGAAGCAAGGCGCTCATTTACTTGACGGCATCTGCGGGAACTACAATTGCGGCATGGCTGGCAAGCCTTCCTCTTTCTCTTTTTTATCAGGGGCTTTTAGTCCCATGCTCGATCCCCGCCAATTTCCTTGCAATTCCTCTTGTCTGGGCAATATTCATGTTTTCGGCGCTGGAATTTGTGGTTCAGCCTTTCCCTGTCCTGCCGGATATTGCGGCATGGATCTTGGATAATAGTCTTACAGCAATGAGATTACTCGCCGAGTGGGCGGCATCCGCTGACGGCTCCTCCTCGCGCTTTCCCGCTCCAGACGGCCTGTCAATCCTGGCATATTATGTATTGCTTGTCATGTTTTTGCGCGTGAAAAGGGAATTTCATGCGGCACTCTCGTTCGCATTACTGCTCTCAATAGTTTTATACTGGCAGGAAAGAGAGGCTTCCGACTCCCCGCATCTATATATTCTGTCTGGCGGAGGAGCTAATGTTCCTGTTTTGATCCTTTGCGAGGCTGGAAGAAGTTCCGCTGATATTGTAAATGCGCCAGACTATGATTCGGCGCGCACAACAGTCAACAAGCTGAAAAGACTGGGGATAGACAAAGTGCGGAATCTTCTTTTTTGCGAGGGAAACAAGGATTTTTGCGCCGGAGCTGAATGCATCTTCAAAGCGTTTTGGATTGACCGAATTTGCTTTCCTCCAACGTGGAATCGCAGTTATTACGGAAAAAAGGCAATTCGTTCAGCGGCCGAGAATGAGATTCCCATATTTCTGTTCGACAATATTGACAAATTGCATGTGATGCGAAGTCCTGAGATTTGTTTTGAAGGCGAAAGATTGAAATACTCCTTCAAATGGCTCTTGAGCGGGAAACGTCTCCTTTTGCGCATGGAGAAAGATCGCAGTGGATCATGGAAGATAGAGGGGGATTATGGTGACGCAGAAAATGCCCGTCTCGATCTTCAAATTGGAAATAAGTTGAAAATGGATGAAATCAATCTTTTCAACCCTCAACGGCGAAGTCAGAAGCAATGATTCGCAACAGCTCCTAAGTTCAAAGGAAAATGGAGTGCCTATAGCAGCATAATGCATCAGCACTCCGCCTTGAGATGAAGATGTCCCGACATTTCGCCAACACTATCCAGGGGACTTCTCTTGCCCCGACCTTCAGACTTCCTAACCCGTGGAAAAAGGGATTGTATCGTTTTCAGTCACCGGACGATACCGGTGCGAGCATCTTGTAGACCATTCGCAACTCCGTGCCAGGATAGATGTCAACGCCATTCCGTAACTTTCTGAATTTGGCGGTTTGAATATTTCCGTT
>DYRX01000519.1 GCA_020718525.1 Victivallis vadensis | reverse complement strand
GCCTAAGGGCCCGCTCAAAAATAACTTGGACATTTGACGGGAGATACAGGCGTTTGTATTTTAGGCGCAAACCCTGAGCGTATCAGGCATACGTGAAGGGCGAAGCAACGAAAAAGACAAATGCATGGATTCCCGTCCCAAAGGGCTGGCGTTCTTCCGGCCGCTTATCACGTTGCGCAATCGTCACATATCTTCAGATATCCTCCTCTTTTGCACCATGATAATCAATCCGGAATATTCGCCAGCAAATGTCCAATTTATTTTTGAGTGGGTCCTAAGGGACTCGGAAACTTCTGAGTCCCTAATGACTTTGTCATCCATATTGTTTCCAGAGCTTGGCAATATCGATGGCCACCCTAAGGATGTTCCTGAATGTCAGCAGTTTAGATCCCCCTACGTCAGACCAGCATTTCAGCGGACATTCAAGCATGTCCATGCCACGGAGCCGGATGATTATCTCAAGATCAAATAGCCATTTGGACACGAAAGGATCTCCGAAAGCCTTTTTCACAGAATCTCTTCTGAACAATTTGGCGCCGCATTGCGAATCATAGGTTCCAACCTTGAACAGAGCATTCATAAATGTAGCGAGAAGGCGTCCGATGACATGTCTGAAAAAACTTCTATTTATTTTGGCGCCAAGCCTGTGTATTCTACTTCCGAAAATTGCGGAGGCTTCGGGATTGAACGAGTCTCTGTAGAGAATAAAGTTAACGTTTTCCTCGAGCGGTGTGGCAAGATCCGCATCCCAGAAACCGAACCATTCCACATCGCAAAACCTGTAATCCGAGTCGGCGAAAAGCATGCCCCGCCTGACCGCCTCGGCTTTTCCAGAATTTTTTTCCATCTTAAGCACGATGAAAAAATCGGATTCACGCGATTTCAGCAGGCCAAAAGTCCCATCGGACGAGCCGTCGTCAACAAATACGTAGACTAAATCATCGTTGAATTTATCAAACGAATTGAGATCTATACGACTTTCCTCGTTATAGCATGGAATAATCAGGCATATTCTCTTTTTTTCAGGCATGTATCCCTCTTTTTTCGGCCAACAGGAGAATTGACACTCCAAATGGGAAGGAAAAATGCGGCATGAAAAAACTCTCTGCCGACATTATTCCACAGAGCAAGCCATTGACGAAATTCGGGGGCATTGCAAGATCATCCTCCTGCTTCTCTCCTAAGGCTTTGCACAGACATCTGGCTGAGGCGATACACGGGAACAGGATAGTGTTGAAATAGCTTGAAAACTTTATTTCCATGCCGGCTTTGCAGACTTTGTCCATGAGATTCTTCCTCGTGTAGCGCCTCTTGTGATTGAGAGCTCGATCGTGTGCGCTCCAGAGGAACATGTATGAGGGAACAGTCATGAGCAGGATGCCGCTTGGTGCAAGGAGATCCACCGCCCTCTCCAAGGCGACCTGATCGTCTTCGATGTGCTCGAGGACATCAAAGAGACAGACTAATCCGAATTTCTCGGCAAACGGAATATCTTCCGGCAAAGAGCCCTTGCGAACTTCGCAGATATCCCTTTTAATGGCGGACTCAATGGAGGATTCATCCAT
>DYRX01000518.1 GCA_020718525.1 Victivallis vadensis | reverse complement strand
GCTTCCCGATGATAGTTTTTCAGCAAAATAATGAAATTATTTATCTGAAAAACTAAATGTACAATCAAGGCGCAAAATTGACTGGAATGTCATCCATGCGCGGCACGATTGCGGCACCCCAAATGAGAATCACTGCGAATTCAGCAATTTCCAGACTCTGTAGAGCTCGGTCGCTCCCCACGCCTGCGCGTCACATCCTTTCGGAAGATGGGGAGCGTCTCCGTCGAGGATTTCGGGAATGTTTCCAGGGGACGCGGATCTGATTGTTATCATGGAAGAGGTCAGCAAGGATTTTGCTGTCGCAAGTCCTTCGCGTCCATAGACTTTGAAATATGCTTCCGGATAGAGCGGGAACTGCCAAGTCCATGCGGTTCCGTTGTGGTATGCTGGTTTTCTCCGCGTGTCTTCGTCGCCTGAGTAGTGCCCCCAGTATGGATTCAGCGGGTCGTTGAGAAGCTTCGAGTCGTTTCCCAGGATCTTCAATGGCACCGAGACAGGTCTGTCCGCCAGGCTTCTTATGGCTCCGGGGACAAGAAGCTCCTGGGTCGAACTGAGGATGTCTTCTGATATCTTTCTGTCGCAGAGCGCTCCGAGTGTCAGGCAAAGCAGTTGATTTGGTCTGAGGCTGTCATCCTGCACCGCGTCCTTCGCCGCTTTTCCCTTTTCGCAGAGGAGGCAGTCTGAGAGCCAGGTCCTGTTTCTGAGCGGGAAATACTTGGAGATTGATCTCGATATTGTCTCTTTCAGCGAGATCCATTTTGCGTCGCGTTTTTTTTCGGCAAGGAATGAAACTGCGGCATGCCAAAGAGCCTGAATCTCGACAGGGTAGCCCTCCCTCGGAGTGGATGCCGGAAAATTGGTGTCCATCCAGGTGAAGTGCGGCGGGCTGAAGACCAGGCCGCTCGACGAATCGCAACGTATTCCGTTCGGGGTTCCGGAAATGTAGTTGTCGGCGATGGACTCGAGTATTTGAAGGATGCTTCTGCCGTCGGGAGCTTTTTCCTTAATGAAGGAGTCGGAAGCTTCTGCGGCGCAGAGATCTGCGCATGCGACAAAAAGCCAGAGAGGCGCGTCGCTGGTGTCCCTGTTCGAGGCGTTCTTTCCGCTGATCATGTTAGGGATGCTTCCATCTTTTTCGAAGGATGCGAAAAGCTTCAAGATTTTTCTTACTTCGTCGAGCATTCCAGCGGAAATGAGCCCCCTGGCGCAGATGAGGGTGTCTCTTCCCCAGTCCAAAAACCATGGATAGCCTGCCATGACTGTTTCATAGTCATCCCGCTTCACTACAAAATTTCTGATGCTGTGCCCGAGAAGCGCCTCGATCTTAAACGTTCCGTCTGATGTAGCGGGACGAAGGGGCTTCAGATTTGCTTTGCCGATTTCAGCGCTTGTAAGTGCTTGTCCCGCAAGCTCTTCAGATTCGCCGCCGCAGATTTCTAGGGAGAAGTATCCTGGACTGAAAATGTCCGTTTGAGCTTCGAGACCGCGCTCCGCCTCCTTGGGCTGGAATACGTTGTAGCTCCATTCGGGGGCGGCAGAGAAATGTCCTTTCATCGCATGAAGGGCAA
>DYRX01000517.1 GCA_020718525.1 Victivallis vadensis | reverse complement strand
CGCTTTAAGACAATCCCAAAGCGGCGCTTACACGCCGCACTCCAAAGATTGCTACACAATCGAAAGCCCCGAGAAATACAATTTCCTGTACGATTAAATTAGACTCTCTACGCTCGCAACTTTTTTCCAAATCGTCCCCGTCCTTCTTTCCGAATCACGATTACGGGCGACGATTACGATGGACGATTAGGATGATTAACCTCTCATTGTGCGACGGTATTCAATTCAACGTATACGATTTTCCATTCCACGCCGTAGAGCTGAACTGTCGTCCAGGAGGCCTTTTTCAGGACTTTTTCCTTTGTCATTGCCGTATAGAATTCGTATTCCGTTGTCCCCTCGGGTTTTCCGAGGATCAGACGGCAGGCTTTTACCAGGGCCGGGAAAGGCTTGTACATGTCATCCTTGAAGACGTTTCTTCCGATCTGCCCCCTGTCCCTGTCATATACTATAATTCCGTTCCTGTCCATGACCCATACTTCGACCGGCCTGTCGCGGATGATTCTGTCCAGGAATGATCTGAAGAAGATTTCGGGCTTTACAAGGAAGCTGAGGGATCCGGCATAGCTGCCCGACTTGTTGATCACGGGATATTCGAAGTCGAAGCTGTAGTAGCCTTCGACCGAGCGGAATATGCTGCTGAGAACCGGCTTCTGCGTCTTTATCACCCTGGCGACCTGCTCCTGGGCGCTGATGTTCGAGCCTTCGAATCTCTTGTATTTCGGAGGCTCGACGACCATCATGATTCCCTTCGGATTGACGAAGGAGCAGTCGACCACCAGCGTATTTTTCTCCTTGAGGGAGGCTAGGACGGACCTGACCTCTTCCGTCTTGGCAGTCCTGTCGGACAATTTAGCGGCGGCCGAGGACATGTCGGTCTGGAATTTCTCGAACTTCTCATTTACGTTTTTCTTCACTTCCGAAAGAGTCCCGGTGGCTGTCATTTCGGAATAGTTTGACATGCATGACGACAGGAAGACCGGCAATGCCGCCATCAATAGATTTCTGAATTTCATTGTTTTAATCACTCCATATTTTTCCCATACCTTAGATCACAGACTGCAAGGATGCAAGACGAAATAAAGGATAAATCGAAACAGCCTTTCGGCGGATTTGGAATATTTCTCCACGATTTTGGCAGAATGGTGCAATTCCGGCAAATGAGGGGCAATCGGATTTGACTTGACGCATCCGCACCATAGTTCATTACGTTTTTTGGCATGTTTCAAAAAGGTGACAAAGTAGTTGACACTTTTTTGGAGGCTGCGCTCAATGACCTTGAAAAAGTGTCAAGCAGACTCCAGCACTTCTCGACATCCTCCTCGGATATGGCGATGGGTTTTTCAAGAAGGATATGCTTGCCGCGTCTGACACATTTCTCCACCATCTCGTAGTGCGAGCAGCACCATGTGGCGATGATCACCGCGTCAATCTCCTCTTTCTCGAGCATTTCGTCCGGATCAGTATAAAACGGAATATCGCGGAAATCAGTCCTGAGTCCATTGACCTCCGTCTTGAAATCTCCGACCTCGGCGGCGGCATTCCCGCCGAGATAGCTGTTTACGATTT
>DYRX01000516.1 GCA_020718525.1 Victivallis vadensis | reverse complement strand
ATATAATAACCATTTTAAAAAACAAGAAAAAAAACATTTTTATTCGGATTTTTTTCACAGCCGTCCCATAGATTAACGGATTTTTCTTGAAAAGTTGGGCGACCCCGTGCTATACTTTGTTTTTCATGTAACTAAAAATAAAGGAGAGCACAATGGAGATCGTCCGCAACCAATTTACCATCCTGAAGCAAATTTGCGAATTCATTCCTGGACATTTGGTGGCAAAACTTGCCCGAGAGTACGGTGTTGACAAGCAGTGCAGGACGTTTGATCCGTGGAGCCATGTCGTGTCAATGGTCCATGCGCAAATTGCCCATTCGATGAGTCTGAACGATGTGTGCGACACGCTGCGCAACCATAGCGGCGTACTTACTACCATGAGGAAGGCTGTTCCTCCGAGCCGGAACGGCTTGTCGCATGCGAACAAGAAGCGGAATGCGGACATGGCGGAGGCTTTGTTCTGGCGGACGATGAAGTCGCTCCGTCGGCAGTTTCCCAAGTTCGGATACGACCACGGATACTGCGGACTACCCAAGAAGTTCAGACGGGCCATCAAGGCGGTTGACTCGACGACCATAAAGCTCATCGCCAGCTGCATTGACTGGGCGAAGCACAGGCGGCGCAAGGCGGGAGCCAAATGCCATGTCCGCCTCGACCTTCAGACTTTCATGCCCAACATGGTAATAATCCGCGAGGCGAAGAAACACGACTCCAACTTCGCCAGAGAGCTATGCGCGGGCCTCAAGGAAGGGGAAATAGTCGTTTGGGACAAGGCGTACAACGATTTCAAGCACCTTTCCGACCTTGCGGGCAGAGGCGTTTTCTGGGTCAACCGCGCAAAGGACAACATGGCATGCAAGACCGTCCGCAAGCTCAACGCCCCGAAGGGCAGAATCATAAGGGACATTGCCATCCGCCTGGCAGGGCAAGACACCTCATCGGAATATCCTGAAGAGGTACGGCTTGTGGAGGCATGGGTCGAAATCAAGGGCAAGCTGCGGAGAATGACTTTCATCACGAACAACTTCGAGTGGTCGGCAAACTCAGTCTGCGGGCTCTATAAGGCCAGATGGGGAATCGAGGTCTTCTTCAAGCAGATAAAGCAGAATCTCCAGATCGCCGACTTCCTTGGCAACAACGAGAACGCAGTCCGCTGGCAGATATGGATGGCGCTCTTGACCTATCTCCTGCTCAGGTTCATCGAGTTCATGGCGAAATGGAAAAGGCCGTTCTCCAGGCTTTTCACTCTCGTTAGAGGTGTCATGTGGAGCTGCCTCGACCTCTTCAGCCTACTCAAATCCTATGGGACAGCAGGCATCAAGTTGAAGATGCGGGCCGCCCCGGAACAGGCCTACCTGCCGGGGTTCTCGCCATGAAAACAAAATTCAATCCTGTGGGACAGCTCATGGCCGAACAACGGAAAATTTCAAAATGGGTCGTTTGAAAAATATGATTGCTTCACTATGACAATATTTTCAAATCAGGGGTTGATTTGGTAGGTATGGGATGATACTGATTTTTTTTCTCTCCCGACATATCCCCACTTTTATTGTGAATATTCGTCCTAGAA
>DYRX01000211.1:3765-7604 GCA_020718525.1 Victivallis vadensis | reverse complement strand
AAAATTATGCCCGGTGTTGTCTATCAGGTTCAGGTGGCCTAGGGGAATCCAAGCTATATGCCCGTCCCAAATCATCGCGTTCGCGCCATTTTGTGAGCATTGAAATTTTTTCCTCTCGTGTTCAGCGAACGTCTATCGACGCATGTTGAGCGCCTGTATGCGAGTTGACTGTCAAAGGCAGAGTGTTATATAGCCAGTATTCATCCACCCAGTTCCAAATCTTGGAGGGCTTTTTGAATTTTGATATTTTCATGTATGAGTTCCAGCCCTGTCCCTCCGTTCCAGTTCCGCCTCCCAATGCTTCACCATTCACGCAATAGTCGCTTGCACCGTAATAGGTGTTACCGTTCCACTGATTGATGGTCTTGCGGTCTTCTGAGCTCCTTCCGGGGCAGGATAGTATTTTCATGTCTGCACTCGGGTTGCCATTGTCTTTTATCCTGTCTTGAACAACGCTGTTCTGGATTTTCAGGTAATCGGGAATGACAGTGGACGGATTGCTTTTCCACCACGGTTCATACCCGGAAGGATGGTTTCTAAGCTTAGGATAGAAATGATCGTAGTCCATAGCGTAGTCATTGAACCCTAGATATATCTGCTTCATATTGCTTATGCAGACAGCCTTTTTCCCCATGTCCTTTGCGGATTTTAGCGCCGGAAGCAGTAGTGCCGCGAGTATTGCGATGATTGCGATCACGACCAGCAGTTCGATCAGCGTGAAAGCGCGAGATGTCTTTTTCATAGAGCTCCCCAAACTGTGAATGAGACGTTTTCTCCATACCCCATGATTCTTGAAAAGCAAAAGCAGAAAGGCTTGAAAAAATATAATCATACCGGTATTAAACCTTTCAAATTCAAAACAATCAGAGGAGTGTCAGGATGAAACTCACCGGGTGTGCTGTTTTGGCGATGGGGCTCTTTTTGTCGGCAAATCTTTTAGCTCAGGACGGTTCCAGGGCTGTTTTTGACGGAGCCGGGAAAAGTGGAGGTCAGGCATGGACGGATCCCAAGGACACTGTGAGCTTTTCCGTCTCATCGGAAGAGCTTTTCAGAAACGGGAAGCATCTTGATCTCAATGCGAAGTGGAGCTCGTGGTGGGCTGGCGGCGGATGGAACTGGGCTGGCTGGTATGATCCGGACGGAACGCTGAGCGTTGACGCCTCCGGCTATTCGAATCTTGTTTTTCAGATCAAGCTGAAATCGGGGGCGATCAACGATTTGTGGGTCTCGCTCACCGACAGTTCGAACAAGAACAGCGCCCAGGTCTTTCTGAAGAAGGACTGCGGTCTTCCTGCAATCGGAGCGCAATATGCAGAGGTGAAAATACCAATGCAGAAATTCCTTAAGGACGGCTTCAATCCCAAGGCCATATGGGGAATCAATTTTGGGATAGTGCCTGAAACGGAAAGTGGCGAGGCGCGCCTCTTCATAGCCCAGATCGAGTTCGCAAAATAGAACCGGCATTTTTCGGGCATTTCAGGCTTTCGCATAGAACACGCTATTCATGAAGCGCATCTGCAATGAAGTCAATGTCTTTCCGGCTCACGTCGGCTATTTCTAGGACGATGACTGGCACCTCATATTTACTGCAGAGCCTGGCAATATTTTTGAGATTCATGGAATTTTCCGTGTGCAGGGGAAGATGACCGTCCGACCAGTTTTCCTTCGGAACGGCGCTTGTGAATTTTGACGCATGCAGATGAACCATCTTGACCATCCCGCTTTCTATGAACGCTTCATATTCGAGACGGAAGTCTCTGTCGAATATGTGCGAGGAAGCCCAGAGATGAGATGTGTCCAAGCATATCGGATTGCCCATTGGAAGGAGATGCTCTGCAAAGATCGAGCCTGCTCCGTAGCATGGAAAATCGTTTTCGATCAGGAACTGCAGTCCGGGGTAGCTTTCTCTGATTGACGCAAGCCTTTCGGCAACTCTGCGAGAGCGCATGATGTATTCAGGCGAGTCGAAAAAATTGGAACATATTGACGATGAAGGAGAAATGCACAAATCTGGGCGTTTGATCTTTTCAAACGAATCCTGATAGCCTCTACCCCTTCCGAAGGAGGGAATGGGATTGTCCGTCATGTTGAACCCATGAAAGACTGCCTGCTTCACTGCGTATTTCCGCATGAGTCCGGCAGTGTGCTCGAGAGCCTGCAACGAATGGCTTGCATCTTCGGCGGCGAGATTTATCTGCCAGTCCGATAGGGTAGGGGCGTGAAAGCTGAGGCTGATTCCGGTCTTGTAGAGCTTGTCGAGGTTTTCCTCTCCGTCGCTGTTATGAATTTGAACTCCAAATTCGAATCCGTGCTCCGAGCATGCCTCCTGTGCGTTCCGTATTTTTTTCTCCCATCCGTCTCCTGACAGTGCGAGCGAAGTATATTCTATTCTCATTCTGTATAAACTCTTTCCTGGTTTCCTTGTTTATAGAAGTCTCTTGCATTTTGAAAATAAGCGCATTCCCGATATTTTCAAATGACTCCCTGATCCCGTGGTGGTCTTAAATCAATCCTCATTTCCGATTTGTCAAAGCGTCTTGCACCTTTTCCCTGAGATGATTTGGGAGTTCTTCTGATCCTGCAGACTTTTCGAGCAGAGATCTTGCGAGCGGAGATTCCTTCCATTTCGCCAAAGCCTCGACAGCGGCCAGATAGACTGCATCTCTATGACGGAAGCTTCCTGAAAGAATCCTGGCAATGGTCTTCATTGTTTTCTCATCCGGGGGTAAAGAAGACAGAGCCTTGATTGCGAAAACGCAGTCGCCATTTTCATACATATATTTTTGAAAATTGTCCAGGATCGGCTTTCTCGCCTCTTCATGGCCGAGCACAGCAAGCGCCATTACTGATGCCATCCGCATTTTGAAATCGCTGGAGCCGATGTTCTTAAAGAGAGCTTCGCTTACAGATGGCTCTTTGAAATTGGCAAGCACCCTAGCCGCCCTGCATGCGTTGTCCCCACCCTTCGCATAAATCTGTAGGATATAGGGCAGTGCCCAGTTTGCACAATGGCGTTCTAGGATTTCAAAGGCAGCTTCAGCCAGTTTTTCCCTTTTCTGCTGTTCGTCATATTGATGGCATTCTTCTGTGGCAAACCTGAATGCGTTAAAGACAAAAAGAGCTTGGAATCTCTCAATGTTGATCTTCGCCAGAAGACGCAGGGCATTGGGATTGGCTGATGAGAGTTCGTATACTTTGGACCAGATCTTTTCGGGAGGATTCAATTTTGAGAGAGCTATCAGAACCGCATCTTTAATTTTTTCATTTTCACGGAAAGAATAAAGCAATTCGACGAGTTTTGGGATTGCCTGCTGGCATCCCCATTCCCCTAGTGCACGCACCGCCTCTGAAACGGCTTCTTCAGAGAATCTTTGCTCGTCCAGGCAGTCAATCAATACCGGTGCCACTTCTAGAGGCATGCTTATATTCGTCAATTCCCTGATTGCCCTTTCTCTGGAATCAAAATCGAAATTGGGGTTCTTCAATGCGTTCTTGAATGTTTCAACAACTTTTGATTTATCTTCGGATCTGGCAATCAGTTCCACCATATATTCAGCGATTATATCGTCAGAATAGTCATTCTCCAGCGCTTCAATAAAATTTTCCATGCAGTCTGGTTTATCCATCAGTGACAGGTTTGTCATCCATTTGAGCGCAAGCACTGAAAACCTGCGGACATTTATGTTTTTAGATTTCAGACCTGAAATAAAGTAGGATGGTTTTGAAAGCTTCGAAAATGCGATCCCGATACTTGAAAGATTTTGATTGCTCCATATTTCATACGGCAAGTCTCCGTCGGGTATCTTTTCGAAGATTATCGGAATGCTTTTTTCCTTGCC
>DYRX01000211.1:0-3665 GCA_020718525.1 Victivallis vadensis | reverse complement strand
TCAGGCACGGTCATTTTTTTAACAAGCTCAATCGAAGCGGCATCTCCAAGATTGCATAATGCCACCAATTCTCTAAAAATGTGCAGATTGCGCGTTTCCTTGCTCTTCTTTTCAATAAACTGCTTAATAGTACCAATTGCTTTTTGATCACCGAGTTCTCCTAATGCCCAAATGGCCTCTTCCACGCATTGTTTCCTTTGCGATTCAGAATCATCATTTGCATTGTTTTTAGAATATTTATCAATGAATTCTATGAGATGCGGCACAGCCCGCTTGTTGCCGGAATATTGTATAAGATTCAAGAGCTTACTGACAATACGATGTTCGCCATTTTCTTTCAATATCTGGCAGTATTTCTCGACATGCTCATCATCGCAATAGATATTTCCTGCCTTTTTAAGCCAATCGCCCCATTCAATTTTTCCAAGATGCGCTAATAACATGTCAAATGCCCGCTCGTCTTTTTCAGCGCATAGAATTTCACCGACAATCGAAGACAGTGAGCTTCTTGGTTTTGCCGCTTTGTCAAGCAAGTCGTATAGTTTGTCGTCCGGGCAAATTTTGATTGTCCCTTCGAAAATCCTTTTTTGCAATTCCCTTTGAAGTTTGTATAGCGATGTCCCGTACTTATAGTCGGGAACGATTAAATAGGCGAGCTTTGGGAATGTCTTTGAATCTATTGTTTCAGGGAACCCGAAATTTATGGGAGCCGTTTTTGAGTTTTCTTTCCGAGAGGATAGAATTGTAACTGAACTCATCCAGGACGGACGTTCCGGCACCTTGCCATTCTGAAGGATCTCCTGCCATTCCGCATCGCTCAGGCGTTCCTCGACAGGTTGCCAGAACTCGTAATAGGAATAGGTCGGACCAACATACATGTTGCGATGTTCCTGGTTGTCAACGGCAATAATTAGGTATCCGACATCGCCGGTTCCCACCTCAAGCGCAAGCTCTTCGTCCGGATATGTATGGACATCGGCAATTTCAGGTTTCCACTTGTATGCGAGTGCGCCGCCAGAGGAATGTTTCCATCGGGAAGTCCCCTGTTTCCAGCCCCTGTAATAGAAAAGGTCGCAATACCATCCGTTGAAGCGCGGACCGCCGGACTCCTCCTCCTTATCAATGGTCTTTTTGATCATTGACTGCTCTTCTTCGGAGAAAGGTTTTCCCTCAAGCTCTTTTCGCGCCATTCCGCCCAGAAGTTTCATAAGCCCTGAATAATTATGGAAAAATGCAATCTGAGATGCTTTTATCCTGTCAAGTTTTTCCTGCATGGGAATCTCATTTTCCTCAAAGCTGTCTTCTTTCACTTTTCTGCCTGGCTCCACTGAATACCTGGCTTTCTGGAAATATTTTGCCGCCTGATCGGCGAAAATGCCCAGGGAATCAAAGAATTCAGGGTATGGCTCGACATATCCGCAGGGATATTCGCAAAAAGTTCCATCCCCATACGGCTGTTTAGCATAAAGTATCGTGTCATGCCTAAGTTGCGCCCACGAAGCGAGCTGTGCCTGAAGCTGTTTTATCTGCCATGCATAGGTCTTCATCGTCTCCGGAATGTTTTTTGTCTGGCATACGTCTTCGTCTAGTGTCCGCAATGTGTTGAGCCAGATCTTGTAAAGCGACATGTTCCAGAAATCCGAACTAAGACTGCCGACGGATTTTTCTGCCGCATACAGATTTGAGCTGTAGTTGTAGGTACGGAGATCTGCTTCGAGCAGTTTCAGAGCCTCCTGATTCCCGAGCGCCGCCATCACATCCAAGCCCTGGGGTTTGTAGCGGAGCTGTTTTTCTCCTTTGAAAAGGATGCTGTCAAAGACCAGTTTCGACATGACGAAGGAGTCTATTGTGAAACGCTGACCGAAAAAATTGAATACGGCGGGCGGATCGGCTTGGACAGGAGACATGGGATCAGACATGACAAGTTGCGACTGTATGGACTGCCTGCCGAGTCCGGTCTTATTCACGGCGTCCATGAAAGATCCAAGGGCTCGTTCTTCGCTTAAAATACTTGCTATATCCATATTGTTCTTGGCGAGAAAATGGTCAAGGACGGCAGGCGTCAGACCGTCATCTGGACCGACGAGGAACTTTACAATCTCTTTGATTTCGTTGAGTCTTTCCATGTTTCCAGTCTTCTTCAGGATTGAAAGGAGAAGGAGTGCCGCCCTTGATTCTCGTGCGCAATCCGGCTGGTTTGCAGGTTCGTTGGACGGGGAAATGAAGAATCCGCAATCGGCTCTTCCGAGCCACATGAGCATTCTGAAATATCGCTTCAGCCTTGTGCTTTCGATGTAATGTCCCCGTGGGATGAACTGAGAGTAGTCAATGGGTCTTTTCCCCCCGTAAATTTTAGTGGCTTCGTCAGCTTGTCTTGCTACTTGGATCTGATGCTTTTGGATATTTTTCAGTATTTCAAGGACTTTGTCTGCATTTCCAAGCCTTGACGGGACGATGAGCTGACCATTCCACTGATCTTTGGGCTGTCCAAAGAAATCCATCCTGTCTTCCGACTTGTCATGCGCCTCCTCCGAGCCTGCGCCCGCGAGGAGGTTTAGAGCCACGGACAAAAAGATGTCAAGATCACCGCAGAAGTCATCGCTCCCCTTTCTGGAATCTGAAGCATATTTTTCAAGCTCCGAATGGCACTGTTCAAGAATATCTTCGAAGATCGCCGTGAAAACCGTGTCTTCGATCTCTTTCAGCATCTCGTCATATGAGACATGCAAGGATTGAAGTATTGAATCGCTAGTGACAAAGACTGGAAGGTCGTTCGTATATATGTGATAATAGGCAGTTCCGAAACTTTCTTTCCCATGACCTTGAACAATGACAAATCCGTTTTTCTTGAGCAATTTCTTTTCATCCTCGGAAAGCTGGAAAACATCTGATACAGGCTTATAATACTCGAGGGTCTCCGGGTCAAAGCCAAGCTTGTCCAGATAGTTTCTTTTCTTGTAGGATTTGCCTAGATATTCTTCGGAGAGCATATCCTTATTGTTTTGCAGTTCTTCATAGAATCGGTGGACAAGCGGAGAAATTGAATCTGTTGTATCGCCACTCGATGCAGAAGGTTCAGCCTTTGCGGAATTCGCAAAGAATAAGATTGCTGTGCAAAGGTGCAGAGAGACTGAGAAAAATCTAGTTCTTTTCTTAATTTTGAAGCAAATCATTTTCATAGCTTCCCAATTGTTCTTCATCGTCTAAGATTCATGCAGTCAGATGAGTGCAAGGCGTTTTACTCTACATGAGGAAAGACACGCCCGCAAGTAAAGAGAATGAAGAGTTTTCAAACAAACGCAGTAAAGGGTGAAGTGATTTCTGAAGGGCGGAATTCCAGTTTCTTTACTTAGTGTGCTTTGTGTCTTCGTGTGAGATAATGTTCAACTTTTGGGAAATGCACCCATTTCTGAATGAATTCCTGTGTTTGAATTTGAAATGGCGGTCTTTCTCCTCATATTAATCTGTGTCAGATGCATGGCCGCCATTTAGTTTGCTAGGGCAATGCCACTAAGTTAAGGAGTGAAAGCAAAGAACACGCTAAAGCTGTGAACACCAACAAAAACGCCTTAACTTAGTGACATTCAGTTTGCTAGGGTATAGCACATATATAAATTTGCGTACGCAGTTACGATGGACATACACCTGTTGCTGTCGAGTTCCAA
>DYRX01000210.1 GCA_020718525.1 Victivallis vadensis | reverse complement strand
CGCGGCTAAAGAAGTGCCACTTCTCGTTTCTTTCTGTGCCACTTTCATTTTCACATGTCAAATCTGGCAAGGACTGATCTGCGCAAATCGTCGAACGTCTTGAAATGCACGGATGGAAAAAACTTAGATCAGAGAATGGATTCGGCTGTCTCGTAGAATCCGGAGCAATCATGGATTCTCGACAAAGAAGCATGCGCATTCGCGGGACTTGTCCTGCTTTTCCAGCGGTGGGACATCCTTCCTGCATTTCTCGCGGGCAACCGGACATCTGGGATGGAACACGCATCCGCAGGGCAGATTGAGCGGAGATGGGATGTCGCCCTGCAAAATGATTCTTTTGCGCTTTGTCAGGGGGTCAAGAGTCGGAACCGCCGAAAGAAGGGCTTTTGTGTAGGGATGAAGCGGATTTGCGACAATCAGCCTCGGCTCCACCGCCAACGCGCGGGCGATCCCGATCCTCTGCCTCTGCCCGCCGCTGAACTGATGCGGGTACCTGTTGATTCTGAAGAAAGCACCTCGGAATCGTCCTTTAGATGAACTTCCTCTTCACTGGAACCGTCCTTGAAAAGATCATCGTAGGGAAGCCCGGAGCGACAGAGGAAGAGGCGATTCTGGCAGTGAAGAAACTCGACTGCCTGGACATCATCGAATCGCTTCCGGAAGGATTCCGCACGAATGTCGGCGAAAACGGCAGAATCGTCGAAACCGGCACCCATTCGCAACTTCTCGAAATAGTCGGGACTTACGCCGCCCTCCACAAGGAATTCACCATATCGCACGAAATATGATTTGCACCCGATTTTATTTGCTTGTGAACAATGAGGCACTTGCAAATGTCAAATGCAGGAACAGCCCCCGATAGTCCTTTCTTTGAATATATTTTGGGGGAAGCTTGCAAGATTATCAGTAGGAATTATATTGGTACAAGTTTTACTGGACATCTACCTAAACATTGGCTAAACAGGAGGAGTTTGGATTATGAAACGCCCCTTTTCACGCTGTGCGATTTTGACGCTTTCGACTCTAATTCTGACTTCTGGCATCATTTCATATTGGTCTTTCAAGCCTGGAAATACATCAACCGGTGGACTCCCGCAACAAACTCACGTATCCGAGATTTCATATCAGGATGCAGAGCATGATTCGGAATCTTCAGTACTGTCAGGGGATTCTATTCAAAGCGGTCTTCCTGTCAACGACACTCTGAAGTCGGTTTCGGCAATGCCGCGGGCGGGCGAATCTCCCTCAGATCCGCAAAGCAATGGCACAGCAGTAACGAAATTTTCAGGAATGAGAGGCGACGGTTCCATCCAATCGCCGGATCCCGGGATTGTCCGCGAACTGCAGGGTGTTGTGAGGCATCGCAAAGTTCTCCTCTCAGACGACATTCTTGATGGACATCTCCCCGAAAATGGAACCAAGCTTAGTTTTGAGTTGTTCCCAGGACACGAATTCACAGGAACAGTGGAGCTTTCGTCAGTCAATGTAAATGGCACTTCAGCGCTTTCTGGCAAAATTGACGGCGAAATCTACAGCTATTTTGCCATTGCAACGACCGACGGCGTAAGTTCTGCAGAGTTCTCCTTCCCGGAAAAAGGCATAGAGTATTCAGTCTATCCGAGGGGAACTGCCTACTACGCATTCGACTACAATCCGTCTTCCAGAGGATTCATGGAAGGGGAGCATCCGGATACTTCCTCATTTCCTTTGTCTCAGCCCCTGCCTCCAGGTGCCGACGCGGTGCTGATCCCTCCACCTGGAATGCCTGATTCAATGCCTTCCGTCCCCTCGGATTCTAATGAGGATGCAAATGCTGAAATCGGTGTCATGCTAGTCTATACGCCCAATGCCAAAACTTACGCCGACAGCAGTCTTGGAGGCATTGCCAATGCTGTTTCGCTGACAATGAGCAAGGGGCAGACTGTGCTGAACAACAGCAATATGGGAATGACCTGGACCCTTGTCCATTCCGCCGAAGTCAGCTACACCGAAGGAAACTCCAGCACCGATTTGAACAGGCTGACCAGCACAAGCGATGGCTACATTGACGAGATTCACACTTGGCGTGAAAACTATGGCGGCGACATTGTCGGATTCCTCACTAAGGTTGACGACACGGGCGGTCTCGGCTGGCTCTTGAACACGACATCAGGAAACAAGGCTTACGCCTTCCACATCACAAGGATTCAGCAGGCGACCTGGACTGCCACGGACATTCACGAGGCTGGACACAACATGGGCGCTCATCACTCGAAGACTCAGACAACCCAGAAAGGTCCCGGCCTATACACTTATTCCGCCGGCTGGCAGTGGGCGCACAATCCTCCACCTAGCAACTACAGCACCGGATATTGCACCGTCATGACCTACGAAAATTTCGACAGCGCAGGATCCGCCGAATACAAAAGGATAGACTACTTCTCCACGCCCAGCCTTTCTCCCGCTGAAGGCGGAAGCCATGTCTGCGGCGATGCCGCCGACGGAGATAACAAGCGCGGAATCGAAAATGTCAAAGGCATAATAGCCGCCTATTGCACTGCAAGCGGCGTGGTCTCTATCGTAACATCGGCTTCTTCCGCAAATCTCCCCGAAGGCGGAACTGCAACATTCCAGGTGAAACTTTCAGCAAAACCATCCTCAAATGCAACAGTTTCTGTATCAAGAAGTTCCGGAGACAGCGACATATCGGTCAGCTCGGGGGCAAGCCTGACTTTCACAACATCAAACTGGAGCACCTATCAGACGGTCACCCTCGCGGCGGCAGAAGACAATTCGGACAATACGAACGGGACCGCAACAATCACATGTTCTGCCACAGGTCTTGCAAACACAACTGTAACGGCAACAGAGACAGACGACGATTTTTCTCTTACGATCATTGCGTCGAATGGCTCGGTGACGAAGACACCGAACACCTCCTTCTATGACAGCGGTTCTAATGTTCAATTGACGCCTGTACCCAATTCTGGGTATGTTTTTTCGAACTGGTCGGGCGATCTTTCAGGTTTGGCAAATCCGGCGAATCTCATCATGAATGCAAACAAGAGCGTCACAGCCAATTTTACTTCAGGCCAGCCGCAGACGGCGACTCTTTCGATGTCTGCAAGTCCATCCGCAGGTGGAACCACTACTCCGTCAACAGGTGCGCATACTGTAACCGTCGGTCAGGTTCAGAGCATAACAGCAACAGCAAGCAGTTCCTTGTATACATTTACAAATTGGACTGCTACCGCTGGTGCAACTCTTGGGAACGCAAACTCCGCTTCAACAACTGTGATTCTTCAATCTTCAGCCACAGTCACCGCAAATTTCTCAATCAAAACATATACGATCAAATACACTGCGGGTCCAGGAGGCCTGATCAATGGGGCAAGTCCACAGACGGTCAGCCATGGAGCA
The DNA here is from genome assembly GCA_020718525.1 of Victivallis vadensis. Lineage (GTDB taxonomy): Bacteria > Verrucomicrobiota > Lentisphaeria > Victivallales > GWF2-50-93 > DYRX01. Next base: position 4,226 of record DYRX01000210.1, on the reverse strand, counting down.
TCCGGCTCCCTTGTCACGGCAGTGCCCAGCGCAGGCTATCACTTTGTCAAATGGAGCGACGATGTCATGACTGCGGCGAGAACTGACACAAATATCACTGCGAACAAGACATTCACTGCGAATTTCGCAGAGGCCTCTCCCTGGGATTTCAACGGCGACGGCAAAGCAGATCTAGCTTCCGAAACGACTGCCGGGGACGGCTGGCTATATTTCATGAACGGTCAAACCATGACTTCATATTCTAAAATTTATGATAAGACAAATCAAGACTGGGCAGTGGTACGTACAGCCGATTTCAATGGAGATGGCAAGGCAGACCTGCTATGGAAAAACGCTTCCACGGGTGATTTCCTCATCTATTTGATGAACGGCGCACTAACAACTCAGATGAAGAATATCTGCAAGGGAGGCTTTGGCTGGTTTGTTAAAACGATAGCCGACTTCAACGGCGACAAGAAGGCAGACATCCTCTGGGAAAATGCGACAGGCGCAGGGCACCTCTATTTGATGAATGGCTGCAGCATTATATCGAGCGCTGCAATCTACCAGCGCAATCCAGCATGGACAATCAAACAGACAGCCGACTTCAATGGCGATGGCAAGGCCGATCTGCTCTGGGAGCACACGGACGGCACCGGCTATATTTATCTGATGAATGGAACAGCTATACTGAGCCATGGGACAGCATATATGAAGAGCACCACATCAGCTTGGAATATAATAAAGACGGGAGATTTCAATGGCGACACCAAGGCAGATCTGCTCTGGGAGCACACGGACGGCTCGGGCGCAATCTATCTCATGAACGGGCTCAGCATAGCGTCCACCGGCTTCGCATATAAGAAAAGCGTCGGATGGACGGTCAAGAACACGGCCGACTTCAATGGCGACGGCAAGACCGACATCCATTGGGAGCACAGCAGTGGTACTGGAAGCGTATGGCTGATGAATGGCATTGCAACATCATCAGCCGGAACAGTCTACACAAAACAGGACATGGACTGGAATGTCATAAGGATTCTAGATTTCAGCGGAGATGGCAAGGCTGACATGCTATGGGAGCATGCGTTCACCCGCAAGGTCATTGTCTATTTGATGAATGGCTTTACCGTGACATCGACAGGGACGGTGTATAGCTCAGGCAATGATCGGCATGTCTTGGATCTCGAGTAAAGCTCGAAATCGCTGACTGCCGTCGGGATGTCATTGAGAGCCATTCCGCAGATGCCATCTACGGTTTTTCAGATAAATAAATTCAAGAATTGAATTTGTTAGAACGAGAAACTATAGGGCTGTTCAGCATCAGATATTACAAATTTGAGTTCTCGACAAAGAAGCATGCGCATTCGCGGGACTTGTCCTGCTTTTCCAGCGGTGGGACATCCTTCCTGCATTTCTCGCGGGCAACCGGACATCTGGGATGGAACACGCATCCGCAGGGCAGATTGAGCGGAGATGGGATGTCGCCCTGCAAAATGATTCTTTTGCGCTTTGTCAGGGGGTCAAGAGTCGGAACCGCCGAAAGAAGGGCTTTTGTGTAGGGATGGAGCGGATTTGCGACAATTTCCGAGCTGGCGCCGCTCTCGACAACCCTTCCGGCATACATCACTATTATTCTTGCGCTGATGTGTTCGACCACCGCAAGGTCATGTGCGATAAAGAGATATGCGATATGCGTCTGCTTCTGTATGTCAATGAGAAGATTTATAATCTGAGCCTGGACGCTGACATCCAATGCCGAGACCGGCTCGTCTGCGACAATCAGCCTCGGCTCCACCGCCAGCGCGCGGGCGATCCCGATCCTCTGCCTCTGCCCGCCGCTGAACTGATGCGGGTACCTGTTGATCTGATCGGAGTTCAGTCCGACCATGCCGATCAGCTCGACGATTCTTTTCAGCCTCTCCTGCCTTCCGAGCCTGCTGTGCGTCCGCAAAACCTCGTCGAGAGCTGAATAGACAGTCATCTTCGGGTTCAGCGATCCATAGGGATCCTGGAATATCATCTGGAAATCTTTTCTCGACTTCCTGAGCGCCGAGCCCTTGAGCCTGGAGATATCCCTGCCGTCGAGAAAAACCGAGCCGTTTTTGATGTCCTCGAGCCTGACGATCGCCCTGCCGAGGGAACTCTTTCCACAGCCGCTCTCTCCGACCAGGCCGAGCGTCTCCCCCCTGGCAAGCGTGAAGCTGACAGAGTTGACCGCCTTCACATAGGCGCGCCTGGAAAAAAGCGAAGCACGCTGGGGATACCAGACATCAATATTTTTCACTTCGAGTAGTGGCATCTGCAATGGCGCCCTTTTCTGATTTCGATGAATTCCGGAACTTTTTCGGCGCAAAGCCTGCGCTCGCTATCGGAAAGCCTGTCCGCCAAGGCGCATCTACCGTAGAAGCGGCATCCCGGCGGATAATTCGACGGTGCAGGAACATTGCCCCTTATCGTGGCGAGAGGCTTTCCTTTCTCCCTGCCAAGCTTGGGGACCGCCTCAAGCAACGCCTTCGTGTACGGATGCATCGCTCCATCAATGATCTCACGCACTGAGCCTGATTCCATCGAGTGCCCGGCATACATTATGATCACGCGGTCGGCCATTTCAGCAACAATCCCAAGGTTGTGCGTGACAAGTAAAATCGTCATCCCCCTCTTGTCGCGGATTGATCTCAGAAGATCGAGAATCTGCGCCTGAATTGTAACGTCAAGCGCTGTGCTGGGCTCGTCGGCGATGAGAATGTCCGGCTCTCCTGCGAGAGCCATCGCAATCATGATCCTCTGCTGCATTCCGCCGCTCAGCTCGTGCGGATACGCCTTCATCTTCTTTTCCGGCTCTGGTATCCCTACCTGCTCGAGGAGTCTGACTGTCTCGGGAAAAACCTCTCCCGAAGCAGTCTTATTCCTCAGCCTGATTGATTCCGCAATCTGATCTCCCACTCGAAAAACTGGATTCAGAGAGACCGAAGGCTCCTGAAAAATGTAGCCGACGCAGGTTCTGCGAAATTCGCGGAGCCCTGAAGAATTCAGCTTCAAGACATCGTATCGCCTTTCCTTGTGGGAAAAAATGATCTGGCTCTTTCCATATACGGCAGGCGGCTCCGGAAGAAGGCGTGCAAGAGAAAGGCAGGTCACGCTTTTTCCACAGCCGCTTTCCCCGACAAGAGCCAAAATCTCGCCCTTTTCAGCGCTGAAGCTCAGGTCGGAGACAGCGGGAACCAGGCGCGAACTGTCGGATTCAAAAAAGACCGAAAGATTTTTTACTTCGAGAAGGCTCATCTCATTCCTTGTCCAGACTTTTCTCTTGCTGAGTCCCCGAGGAAGCCCCGCCGACGGCTTCCGACACCTCGTATTGCACCCTGAAAAGCCCGAAAAGCTTGTGCCGCCCCTCGATTTCCTTTACTTTTTCAAGCCTTTCGCGCGCATGCTTCTCCTCTTCGTCTTTCAGCTTCAAATCAAAAAAGTCCTTGGACGATATCCACTCTGCATACTCTGGCTTGAGGTAGCCAGCCTTCGGATAAATATCTGACTCTAGCGAAATCCGCAGTGTTTCAACTGCGCTCTTCTTTGCCGCCTGAATCGAAGACTCGAATTCGGCAATCTTCTCGCGGGAAATCCTGTCCGCAAGCTCCGCGTCAAAAAGATAGCGGTAGTCTTCAAGAATGTCGTCAACCCTGAACTTCATGTTGCCAATCTTCACCAAATGCCCGTCAAAACCGTAAAATTTGCCCGAAAACTCCCCTTTTACGTTCTTCGCCAAAATGACGACCGTGTCGCCTGGCTTGGCTTCTGAATATTTTTTGAAGATCTCCATTTTTTTCGCGCCCAAATCCTTGGGATTGAAATTCTTCTGCAACATTGCCGAGACGGCATCGTCTATTTCCTTCGCGAGATCCTCTTTGATTTTCTCCGGAGCCTGCACCGGATAGGGAAGCTTCATTTCATCGGCAAGACTCCTCCCGGCAATTTCGGCGTCAAAGGGCGGAATCTCGGAAATCTCCTTGACAATGAGACTGCGCTGATGCGAGTATGCGCTCATGACAAAATATACTGCCCCGCCTATGCCGGCAAGCGGCATGACGACGATCAGTAGAATGGCAAAAAAATCTCCGCTTCTCATTTTCCGCTTCATGTCTGCAAAGCATCCAGTATTTTGACTTTTGCAATTGGCTCTAAGGACAAACCTGGAAAATAGCGCGTGAAGCGAAAAAATCCAAAAGAAGACTGCTCTTTTGCCTATT
>DYRX01000515.1 GCA_020718525.1 Victivallis vadensis | reverse complement strand
GTTTCGACGGGCTCGTTTCCGAGTTCTTCGGCAAACTGAAGTCGCAGTTCGAGGAGCAGGATTGGGCGAGATGGGAGAACTACACGTACAAGGTCGGGCTTTGCGAGAAGGCCGAAGCCCTCCTTCCGGGAGACGACTTCTACGAGAAATCACGCAGCCTGTCGGAAATCCGCTCCGAATGGAAGAAGATAGGGAGCGTGCCCAAGGAGAAATCCGAGGAGATATGGACAAGATTCAAGAATGTCGCTGCGACCCTGGAGGAGAGCTGCAGGGAATACTTCGAAAAGCTCAAGATTGAACGCGAGGCGAATTATACGAAGAAGGCCGAGCTTTGCGTAAAGATTGAAGAGGCATGCCTTTCCGAGCATTGGGAGGCGGCCGCTAACAGGATCAAGGAATTCCAGCAGGAATGGAAAAACAGCGGGCGATGCTCGAAATCCAAGGAAGAGGAGCTTTTCGCGAGGGTACGTAAGGCCTGCGATGAATTTTTCGACAAGCGCAAAAAATTCTACAAGGAGCTTCACCAGGTCAAGGCCGAGCATAAAAAGGCGAAAGTCGCGCTGTGCGAGGAGGCAGAATCCCTTGCGAATCTTGACTGGCATCTCTCCTTCAAAAAGGCGAGGATGCTGAGAAGCGAATGGAGGAAGATCCCTTCCGCCGGGCGTGAAGACGACGAGAAGCTCTGGCACAGATTCAATTCCTCGATCAACTCCTTCTTTGACGGAATTGAAAAGAAAAGGTCGGAAAACACGGAAACCAAGAAAAAACTTTCCGAAGAGGCGGAAACTCTGGCGGCGGACATCACAATAAAATTCGAGGGTATCCCCGATGCAATCGCGGGGCTCAGGAAAAGATGGGACGAGTCCGGCCCCGGCAGCATAGAAGAGGAAAAGGAGTTTTCCAGACGCTTCTCACAGGCTCTTGCAACTTTGGACAAAAGCCACCGATCCTATCTGGCGGACCTTAAGGCCAGGGAAGATGAAATACGCCGCCAAATGCTTTCCATCATCGCGGAAGCTGAAAAACTTGGGGCATCGGAGTCCGCCGATAGTAGCATCCAGGATGAGCTGGGAAAAATAGAATCGAGATGGAACGAACTGTCGGGAAGCGCAGAAGTCCCCGAAAAGCTGAAGACCCACTTTGAAAAAATAAAATCGGCGGTCGCCGCCGGAGACAAGGCATTCTTTGCCAGGACAAGCAAGGAAAGGACGGAAAAACTGGACAAAAAACTTGCGTTATGCGTTGAAATGGAAAAGATAAGCGGGATAAGTTCGGACAGCAAGACGGACAAGGGAGATGGCGTTTCACTTGACATGATTAATGAACTGAAGCTCGCCTTTGAAAACAGCGTCTTCCAGGCGGCACAGAACAACGGACGCAAGCATAGCTTTGGCCGTGTAAGGGAAATAGAGCTCAAATGGAAAAACATTTCCCCCCTGCCCTGCAAGGAAGGAGTCCAGCTCGAAGAACGCTTCAAAAAAGCCGTCGACAGATTCTACAGGAAAAATTCCAATTCCTAGAAGTTTTTCATTTAAATAAATTCAAGTTGTGAATTTATTTTTAATGAAAAACTATA
>DYRX01000514.1 GCA_020718525.1 Victivallis vadensis | reverse complement strand
CGAAGTAAAGAAAAATGTTGTCCGCCTTGAAACTATTTGTCCTTCCAGAACAGGCAATTTTCATTCTTCCTTTGTGCCTTTGCGCCTTTGTGAGAGAAACTTCCATGTGCTTTATCCTCAAATCAAATTCGTTCTTGTTCCGCTGGAATATTTGCAATTTTGCGCTAGTTTTACAAGTCCGATCATAAAGCTTTCATGGCTTCCTGCAGATCCTGGATGCAGTGAAGGCTTTTCAGGATCGTCCGATGATCTGGTTCATTTGTGCAAAATACAAGTTTTTCAAGGAGATTTCCAGCCATGAACAAAGACGAGTTGAAGAAAGTTATTTCGGAGTATCTGAAAAATGGAGCTACCCTGCCGGAGATTCAGAAGCTTCTCGACAAGGAGCATGGCGCGAAGATGACCTTCATGGAACTGCGTCTCATAGCTTCGGAGCTTGAAAGCATAAAGTGGGAAAGCCTCCCCGGCGAGAAGAAGGCCGAGGAAAAGCCGAAGACAGCCGCCGCGGCAGTGGAGGACGAAGACGACGGATTTGACGAAGAAAAGGAGATTCCCGAAGACAAGGATGCCTGGTCGAGCGGCACTGTGGTCGAAATCAATAAGATCGCCCGTCCTGGCGCAGTCCTGAGCGGCTCCGTCAAATTCGCATCCGGCGCATCAGCACAATGGGTCCTCGACCAGTTCGGGCGCCTCATGTTCGAAAATGCGAAAGGCAAGCCTACGAAGGAGGATCTTGTGGAATTTCAGGAAGAGCTTCAGAAAAAAGTTTCGGGCGGAAGATGAACAGCGACAAAAGCGATGTGGCGGCAATAGAGGAGCTTGGATCTGTCTGTTCCGCGATAAAGTCTGAAATGGCCAAGACTCTGCACGGTCAGACCGATGTGATCGAAAAGCTCTGCGTATGCATTTTTTCCCGCGGACACGGACTGCTTATGGGCGTGCCGGGCCTTGCGAAAACTCTCATGATTCAGACGCTTTCAAAGCTCATGTCATTGAAATTCAGCAGGATACAGTTCACACCGGACCTCATGCCCTCGGACATCACCGGAACTGAAATTCTCCAGGAGACGGAGCGTCCGGGCCACCGCGCCTTCGATTTTGTCAAGGGACCCGTCTTTGCGAACATTGTTCTGGCTGATGAAATCAACAGGACTCCGCCAAAGACGCAGGCGGCGCTTCTTCAGGCGATGCAGGAACGGCATGTCACCAGCGGCGGAGTTAGATTCGATATTCCGGCTCCATTCTTTGTCCTCGCCACACAGAACCCGTTCGAGTTCGAGGGAACGTACCCTCTTCCCGAGAATCAACTCGACCGGTTCATGCTCTGCATTGAAGTCGGCTATCCCGATCGATCCGTCGAGAAAGACGTGCTGAAGCATCACCGTGACGGTCAACCCAATCCCGGTCATTGCATCCGTGGCGCCAACCAATCCCACGTCCTGCGGGGGAACGGATGGATCATTTACGATTACCGGGCTCCAGGCAGATACACCCTATGATGTGAACTACCTGCACGACGGAACGCCCGTCGGACCGGTCACACTGAATAGTGACGCTTCGGGGAATATCGTCGTTAC
>DYRX01000209.1 GCA_020718525.1 Victivallis vadensis | reverse complement strand
ACCTCGACGCTGATGAGACGCTCATCCGCCTTCAGAAGAGGGAATTCGACTGGAGCGGTTTCAGTTATCTCCTTTTCGGGATCGAATTCCACCTTCGGCAATGAAAATTCCTCCCAGAAATATTTTCTGACACATCCTGGACGCAATTTGGAGTCAATCGCCTTTGCAGCGGACTGTCCAGAAGCAATCGCCTCGATCACTGTGGATGGTCCGGAAACAAAATCACCGCCTGCAAAAATGTCCTCAACCGGGGTTTCCGGATTTTTTATGCTTGCGGCGACTTGCCCGTCTGCAACAGCTTTTGCCTCTTGTCCGACAAAGACTTCGGACGGATCAGGACTGTGTCCGACAGCCATGATAAGCGTGTCAACTTCTCTTTCTTCGTCGGATGATGGGATGTCAACCGGGCGTCTTCTGCCAGACTTGTCGAATTCTCCAAGGCGCATTTTGCGGATTACGGCAATGAGTCTGCCGTTGGGCGCTTTTTTGATTGCAGTGATGTTCGCGAGGAACTCTACATTGACGCCTTCGACTTCCGCTTCACGGATTTCGATGGGATTCGTAGGCATTTCACTGCGAGTTCTGCGGTATACGATCGTAACATTTTCAGCGCCGAGCCTCTGCGAGACTCTGGAGCAGTCAATCGCGGCATCTCCGCCACCTATTATCATTACATCTTTTCCGACCTTGATGTCTTCATTTTTTGCGGCGGATTCGAGGAATTTCGTTGCGAAATGGACGCCTGGCAGATCCAGCCCCTCTATTCTGGGCTTGGTTTCTTTGTCAGCTCCGACAGAAACGAAGAAGGCCTTGACCCCTTCTTTGCGAAGCGAGTCGAAGGTGAAGTCTCTGCCAAGCTTTGACGATGTCTTGATTTTAACCCCGAGTTTCTCGATGTTGCGGACTTCTTTGGCAAGTATCGCCCTGGGAAGCCTGTAGTCGGGAATCGCGTATCTCATCAGACCGCCTGCCTCTGGCTGTTTTTCAAAGACTGTCACATCGTATCCGAGAAGGAGCAGATAGTATGCACAGCTCAGCCCGGAGGGACCCGAGCCGATTACTGCGACTTTGATTCCGTTGGATTCCGCCTTCGCAGGGAAGAGATCCGAATAGTCGTCTCTGAGATCGCTCATGAAGCGCTTGACGGCACGGACGGCAAGGGAGCCTTCGACGTCGTCGCGGCGGCATTTGTCAATGCACCACTGAGGACAGACGCGGCCGCAGACGGACGGGAATGGGTTGTTGACAAGGTGAACGCGGAGAGCGTCATCGAACTTGCCGTCTTTGACATAGGAGAGATATGCGGGGACGTTTACATGAGCCGGACATGCGTTGGTGCATGGAGCCCACATCATTGCGCCACACACGCCTGCGCGGCATTTTTTCTCCTGGATGTGTTCGATGTACTCTTCTCTAAAATATCTCAGAGTAGAGAGAACGGGGTTTGGCGCAGTCTGGCCAAGCCCGCAGAGGGATGTCTTTCCGATGGAGTTGGCAAGAGTTTCAAGTTTTGCCAGGTCGTCCATTGTGCCGCGTCCCTCGCAGATTCTGGTGACGAGATTGAGCATGATCTTTGTCCCGACTCTGCACGGGGTGCATTTGCCGCACGACTCGTCGGCAATGAACTCCAGGAAGTAGCGCGCCAAGTCAACCATGCAGGTGTCTTCATTCATGACGATGAGTCCGCCTGAGCCCATGATTGCGCCAAGTGCGGGCAATGATTCATAGGTGACAGGGGTGTCGAGATATTCCTTGGGGATGCATCCGCCGGAGGGACCGCCGATCTGGACAGCTTTGAATTTTTTTCCCTTCGGAATGCCGCCGCCGAGGTCATAGACGATGCTGCCGAGTGAAACTCCCATGGGCACTTCGACTAGACCAGAGTTGCATACTTCGCCCGCGAGAGCGAAAACTTTAGTTCCTTTGCTCTTGTCAGTTCCGAGGCTTGCGAAATCCGCAGAACCCTTGAGAATTATGTAGGGAACATTGGCAAAAGTCTCGACGTTGTTTAGAACGGTCGGCTTGCCGAAAAGTCCGCTCTGAGCCGGGAATGGTGGTTTGGGGCGCGGCTCTCCGCGTTTGCCCTCGATCGAGTGCATGAGTGCGGTTTCCTCGCCGCAGACAAAGGCGCCTGCTCCCATGCGTATGTCAAGCTCGAAGCTGAACTTGGTCTTGAATATCTTTTTTCCGAGGAGACCGTATTCACGGGCCTGATCAATCGCCTTCTGAAGCCTCTTTATTGCGAGTGGATACTCAGCCCTCACATAGACATAGCCCTGATCTGCGCCGATTGCGTAGCCACAGATCGCCATCGCCTCGATGACGCTGTGCGGATCTCCCTCGAGAATGCTCCGGTCCATGAAGGCGCCAGGATCGCCTTCGTCAGCGTTGCATACGACATACTTCTGCTTGTTTTTTTCCTTTGCCGCCGCCGCCCATTTGAGACCGGTTGGAAAGCCTGCGCCTCCGCGTCCCCTGAGACCTGAATTCTTCATTTCGGCCAGCACTTCTTCTGGCTTCATCTGGGTGATCACCTTTCCGAGCGCCTCATAGCCGTCTGCGGCGATGTACTCGCAGATGTCTTCAGGATTGATCATTCCGCAGTTTCTCAGCGCTATCTTCTTCTGGAGCTTGAAGAAGTCAATGTCGGCTATGGTCTGTATGAGCTCCTGCGTGCTGGGCTTTTTATAGAAGAGGCGCTGGACAACGCGTCCTTTGAGAAGATGTTCCTCTACGATTTCCGTGACATCGGCAGGCTTGACCTTCTGATAGAAGACGCCTTCAGGGTATATGATGACGATTGGACCGACCTCGCACATTCCGACACAGCCTGTCACAACGATTTCTACTTCGCCCGCCAGTCCTTTGAGCTCGAGCTCCTTCGCGAAGGACGACTGGACGCTTTCGCAACCCGAGGAGATGCAGGCGCCTCCGGCGCATATAAGTACCTGTGATCGTGAATTCTTCATAGCTTTGGAATCTCCTATTTATACTGCTCGAGTATGCTGTTTATCTTTTTCGCCGTGACTCGTCCATGCACGTCCTCGTCAACCATGATGACTGGAGCGAGGCCGCAGGCGCCAAAACAGCGCTGAGTGCTTATTGTGAAGCGCTTGTCGGCGGTGGTTTCGCCTACGCCTATGCCAAGTTCCTTGCTGAGCGCATCCATAACTTTCTTCGCGCCCCTCACATAGCATGCGGTGCCAAGACAGACGTTGATCGTGTGGCGCCCCCTGGGCTGCATTGTGAAATAGTGGTAGAACGTGACTACGCCCATCACATCGCTGGGAGACAGATCGAGAGCCTTCGCAACGTGCTCCTGGACTTCAACAGGGAGAAATCCGAAGATTTCCTGAGCCCTGTGCAGGACTGGAATCAGAGAATCCCGACATTTTTTCTGGGTGGCTATGAATTTGTCCAGCTCGGCGTATCCCGGATTCTCGTCTTGGCAGGAACAGCCGCAGGAACAGCAATTCTCGATCGCATCTGACATTTTATCACCTGAATTTTTTTGATTTATGGGAGATTCAGGAAAAGACCAGTTCCGAGACTGGTTTTCCACCGACGATGTGCTGTGCAACGATTTTCGCGGCAGCCGACCTGTCAACCTTGCCGTATCTCACAGGCTTTTCACCCTGTATCTCGACTTCGACAAAAGGCTCCTGCTCGCAGTATCCGGCGCATCCGGTCGCAGTCACTGCCGCGTCGGAAATTCCAGCCTTTTCGATTTCTTCCATGAAGGACTTCATCGTGTCCCTGGCACCTGCGGCAATCCCGCATGTCCCCATGCCGACGATGACCTTGACCCTCTGTCCGCCTTCGCGCATCTGCATGCTTTTCTTGACCTGTTCCTTGATTTTGCGGAGTTCTTCGAGACTTTTCATCAGAGTATCTCCCGTTATCGAGTTGAATTGACATGGTGAACTGCGGTCGCACGACAAGCAACGGCCGCAATGCCCGCTGAATACGGGGGCGAATTTATCCCCCTATTGCGGCTAATTCAAAAGAGGATTCGTTTTTTTTAATGAAAATCCTCATCCATAGGCTCCGAAGCCGAAAAACCAGTTTTTTTTCGCAAATCTGTAAAGGATGCTTTTTTCTGGAATGCTGTCTGCGCCAAGATCGTGTCCTGGCATGGCCGGCATCGAAGGCAGTTCCTCCATTTGCCCAATCCGTCCCGAGCTGGGGCTAGCCTTTTCAGAGACGGAAAATTCCTGGAGGCGTCTGGGATTTTCAAGATAGACGCATCCTCTCCCGCAGTTCGCCGCAAAACCTCTGAAATGCCGGAGATAGTCAGACTTTTCAAAAACTCCCAATACGTCCGAATCAGTTTCAAGCTTGTCGCATGCAAACTGAATGACAGGGCATGGCTCTATTTCACCGCGTGGATTGACGTGATGGCTTATTCCGGTCGCCGCCGGACAGATCGCCCGCCCCTCGTCGTCCCAGTATGCGTCAACTATAGCTACGGCTTTTTTCAGCCTCTGTTCGACTATGAATTTTCTCATGAGGAGTATCTGCTCCCTGTCAAGCGCCTCTTCAGGGCAGGGATTTTCTCCGGAAGGCCTGTAGATGTAATACCACAAATAGTGAACGCCTCTCCTGATTGCCGCATCAATGTAGTCTTCGCTGAGCAGCTCATTAAAATTTGATTTGCATACGCTCGAAGCGCATCCGATTGGAATGCGATTTCTACGGCAATTCTCAATCCCCTGCATAGTCTTGGCAAAAACATCCTTGTTTCCCCTGCGGCGCGCGCTCTCGTCTTCAAGCCCCTCCACGCTGACAAGCGCAGTGACATTCCCAAGACGCCTCATTTCGCGGGCGATTTCGTCGCTGAGAAAGATTCCGTTCGTGAAAACCTGGAAATATGATTTGGGGTGTCTTGCGATTATCTCCACCAGGTGCGGATAAAGAAGCGGCTCGCCCCCGAGCAGTCCGAAAAAATATGAGCCGACTGAATTGAAGGAGACGATGGTTTTGTCAAGTAGCTCCGGTGGCATGTCCAGGGGCGGTGAGCTTTGCGAAACCCAACAGCCTCTGCACTTGAGATTGCATCTGTTTGTGACGGAAATGAACGGGAACGCCGGGATTGTGACGCCCCTTGCCAGATCTCTCTTGAAGCGGTTGACGGCAAGAACCCCTTTGAATCCGAAATTCCATGCGAATTTCGCAAGCGGAAGAGGAGCAACTTCCCGGGCAAAGCGGAGGAAAAAACGCGGAGTCATTTTTTTCCCTTCATCCTGGACATCAGGGTTTGATAGATCTGACTCGAGTCCATTTTTCTCAAATCCATTTCAGGTCGGAAGCTGTTCCGCGCGTCATCCGGCAGATGCGAGCCATCGAAAGGCGCTTCATCATACTTCGGAAAAATTATCGCGAAATTGGGGCAGATCTTGGCGCATGCAGGACAGTTTGTCTTGCAGTTTTCAGGTTTTGACACCTTTATCTGAGATTTTTCATCCCTTGAATATACGCCGAAGAGGCAGAAGCTGAGGCACTGCCCACAGTTGGAGCATCTTTTCCGGTCAATGACAGGAAACCAGGGAGTCCAGTCGTTCTTTGACTTTTCCCGCTTTGCCTTTGTGCTGGATGCTGGCTTTTTCGGCTGAGGGGGCAATCCAAGCTCCCCGATCAAAGCGTCCAGCTCCGTCCCGAGCAAGTCAATGACACGATGATTGTCAGGAGATTTTCCAAGACCTGCATATTCCAGCAGGGAAGAGACAGCCCTCTGCCTGCAGGCAATAAATACCAGCTTCGCTTTGGACTCGAAGATTTTTTTCAAATCGGCTGTGGTTTTAGCGCAAATGCCGCAAAGATCATCAAGGACAATATGGGGCTTCCCGGATTTCTTGAGAGAGATTGAAAGCGCCTTCGCCTTTTCAGAATAGGCGGAACGAGTCCATTTCGAGCATAGACAAAGGACGAATGTCGGCTGGGACGGATTCTCTGCCGGTGTTTTTTTTGACGGAGCCCCCACTGCTTTTCTGTGAGAAGGCACAGTTGTTCTTTTTCGGATCAAGCTCCCGCCCCTTCAGGTGAAGAGTTCGGGAAGTTCCTTTTTTGACATAGCGAGCATCTCATCGTCGCTAATAGAGCTGATCCGTCCTTTTTCGTATTCGGAGTCAATCCAGCATTTGATGCGCATGACGCCGGGATTGTCTTTGCGGAGAGCCGCCGCCTTGCCTCCGATCTCTGTCCTCAGCCAATAGGCGATGCCCGCAAGCCCGGAACTGTTCGTGATCGCGACCTTGCATGGCCTCTTCAGCCATTTCTCGGTGTCGAAAATGTTGTAGATCTCCTCATTTTTCGTCAGCCCGTCGGCATGGATTCCAGCCCTTGTCGTGTTGAAATCAGAGCCAACAAAAGGATAGTTAGGCGGAATATTGTAGCCAATCACGTTCTTGAAATATTCAGCCGCGTCGCTGATCGCCGTCGTGTCAATTCCTTCATGGATGCCGGTCATCCCCATCCATTCGAAGACAAGACCTTCGATTGGCGGGTTGCCGGTGCGTTCGCCGAAGCCGAGAAAAGTTCCGTTCGCGGCGGAACAGCCGTAGAACCATGCAGTCGCGGCGTTCACGAGCACCTTGTGGAAGTCGTTGTGGCCATGCCATTCCAGCTCGGAGGACTTGATGTCGGTGTTTTCCTTTATCTCTGCAACCAGCGCGGCAATCCCCCTCGGCAAAGGCGAGCCCGGATAAGGCAAGCCGTATCCCATTGTGTCGCAAAGCCTTATCTTCACGTCAATGCCGGTTCCTTTGCACATTTCCATGAGCTCGTTGATCATTGGGATGACAAATCCGTAGATATCGGCGCGGGTGATGTCTTCGAGGTGACAGCGCGGAACGATGCGGTTCTCGAGCGCGGCGCCGACGATCTCCTTGTAGTCGTCCAGCGCCTGCCTGCGGTTCTTCTTCAGCTTCAGAAATATGTGGTAGTCCGAGCATGATGTCAGAATTCCGGTCTCCTTTATCCCCATCTTCTTCACGATGTCGAAATCCTTCTTCACCGCCCTTATCCATGCCGTGATTTCCGGGAAGCGCACGCCAAGATTCTGGCATGCTTCGACCGCCTCCCTGTCGGTTTCGGAATAGAGGAAGAACTCAGTCTGCCTGATCAGTCCCCTGTTTCCGCCGATCCTGCTGAGGAATTTGAAGATTTCCACGACCTGTTCCACCGTGTAAGGCGGACGCGACTGCTGTCCGTCCCTGAAGGTCGTATCGGTTATCCAGAAATCCTCCGGCAACTGCGGTTGTATCGCCTTCGCGCCAAACTTGATGGCGGGAATTTTCTCATACGAAAACGTGTCCCGGAAAAGCTCCGGTTCCGGAATGTTCTTCAACTCATATTTTTTGACTGACATGATCCGCCTCCGTGCTTGGTGCCTGAATTCTTTGCAAAGCGCATTCGGAACCTTAGTCCAAACAGCCCGCATCCGAGAAACCTGAAATATACGCCGGACAATCTGAATATTCAAACTGTCATAAGTAACAGAGGAAGAAAAAACTAAAGACCTTTACGGAATCAGGTGTTCATGAACGCCGGTCTGGACATTTCCGCAGTGCTGTAGTTTTTCAGATAAATATTTTCATTATTTTGCTGAAAAACTATCATCGGGAAGCTGAAGCTCCGCACAGCTTCTCAGTTTT
>DYRX01000513.1 GCA_020718525.1 Victivallis vadensis | reverse complement strand
GACAGACAGACAGACAGACAGACAGACAGACAGACAGACAGACAGACAGACAGAATTTACCTGGAAAAGCGAGAACATACCCCTTACCCATTCATTACAATAGACTCCACAATAGACTCCAGTTCACTTGCGCTAGAATATCCTACCTATATTTTGATGTCAAGCTGAGGATTGAAAATATTCGAAAAATAATTCAGTAGATATACGAGGCTCCGTGAAAATACAATTGCAGATTTGATTGCTGGATATTTTGCTTCAATCGGTCTTGAAATCATCTTAGGGGTTGTTGCGAAATCGGAATCGCTCAGCTCCGTCCCATGTTCCAATCAGAAACAGGATTCGCATTTTGGTCCCTTTGAAATTTCGCCGCGGATCTGCCGGATGGAGAGTCCAGGAAGAGGTCCTTTGTATCGCTGAAGCAAATCGGCGTCGCCGCGGTCCTTGCCGTAGAAAATCGCGAGGCTCGGACAGAAATTGTAGCATCTCAAGCAGTAGAGGCAATTCTTTCCCCATTGAACGCGAGGCGAAGCTTCATCAAGAATAAGACTGATGTTCCCGGTAGGACATTCTCTTGCACAAAATCCGCATTTGATGCACTTGTCGGGGTAAAATTTGAAGGCTTTTGTCATGCCTGACTCCGTCATCCGGAAGACTGTTCTTTGAATTCCTCCGAGGAGGATCTGATAGATTCTTCTTCCCTCAATGACAATTTTTCCATCCAGGATTCCCTTTGCCATTTCGTCTATTTTCAGAACGGCTTTTTGCTTTATCTGTTCGAGCTTTTCCTGCTTTGGAGGCTTGGCGTATCTGAACGGAAAGATTCCAACGTTGAAATTGGTGCAGACATCGAATTGTCGCGACTGAATTATGCGGCAGTTTTTCCTTTCCAAATCTCGGATGAAGAAAGAATTGGCATCGCCTGAGAAATGGGCCTGCGTGCAAAGAATGCTGAGATTTTTTTTATTATCAAAGAGGGGCATTTCCGCTAGAACGCGCTTCATATTTGAAGGCATGTCGGATCCATAGACTGGAAAGGCAAGAACAATGTGTTCTGCGGACAAAATCATTGAATTTCTGCTTTCCGCAGACCGGATCTGCGGGCTCTCCAGAGAATGGATTCTGCAGTCCGCCCCCATTGCGGCAAGGGCTTTCTGAAGCTCCATCGCAACCCAGAAAGTGTTTCCAGTTCCGCTGAAAAACAGTATCAATATTTTCATGGTGCCTCACAATTGCAGTGAAAAACTATCCATCCAGAGCCAATTGCAAGCCTATAGTAACATTCTTGTCAGCATTTGCAAAGTCCTTTTTAAATATCTGCGGCTTTCTGACGCAAGACTGGCACTTTGCAATGGACGCGAAAACGGAGGCATGCCAGGATTAGCATTCTGATTCCATTGCGTACACGATGGACTAAACACGACACGAAGCACGTGAACGATTACGTGAACGAGTGGTATTGAAGCGGGAGAGATCAGTTCACGTTCACAGCGGAGCGGTTCACGTTAGCGTACACGATGTACATTGACGAATGCGATTACGATAGCGATTACGACAACGATAGCGAGTCTTGGAACGTCCCGGCGTA
>DYRX01000208.1 GCA_020718525.1 Victivallis vadensis | reverse complement strand
CATCAATGAGTTGCAATGTAAATATTACTATACGCAAAAAGGAACATCCGTTGAATACTAACCCAGTATGCCGGTCTCTCCGAGAATGCACCGGAGGCGTTTTCGGAAAAGCGCTTCGCGTGCACGATGGACTAAACACGACACGAAGCACGTGAACGATTACGTGAACGAGTGGTATTGAAGCGGGAGAGATCAGTTCACGTTCACAGCGAGGCGGTTCACGTTAGCGTACACGATGTACATTGACGAACGCGATTACGATAGCGATTACGACAACGATAGCGAGTCTTGGAACGTCCCGGCGTAGCCGGTTAAATTTAGAAATGACAATATGCCAAATTTTCCTGATGTGAATACGAAATCGAAAACAAGTTGCTTTACGGTCAGATGGAAAATACACATGTTGGATTTGTTTCAATCGCGGTCGGGATCGCTATCGGAATCGGAATAGATGCATGGGAATAATGTTCGATCCCGATTCCGACCCCGAGACCGATAAATCCCAACAACAGCAATTTCCACGAGTCAGGAATTCTGAATTTGGCAATGATCATTCACCGCAAAAATTCCGGAGAAGAAGCTCCGGCAAATCAAAAGTGGCAAATAATTGCCGCAGTCCAAGGCTCTCCGCGTGTAGTCATCCAGATCTTCAATATCCTCTTTGTCCTCAAAGTCCTATGGATAAGAAAACGCGAGATAATCCTGCAAAAAATGCGAAGTGCATTTTATTTGGGCGGCATGCTGCCAGAAAAAGAAATCCGGCACAGAGATGCAAAAGTACGAATGAGTCTCGTTGGCAAAAGAGCAGGAATCAGGCTTTGACCGTTTTTATGGTCTGGATGACGTTGGCGACGGAAGTTCTTGCCAGCGATAGCATTTGCGCGAGTTCGCCGTCGTTGAAACTGCGTTTTTCGGCGGTTGCCTGGAGTTCGATGAAATTTCCTTTTTCATTCATGATGACATTCATGTCAACATCGGCATTGGAGTCCTCCTGGTAGCAGAGGTCGAGCATCACTTCGCCTTCGACGATGCCCAGGCTCAGGGCGGCGACATAAGAGGAGATTGGATTTTCAGCGATGGTTCCGTCGGCGAGCATTTTTTCGACGGCCAGTCTGAGTGCGAGCATGCCTCCGCAAACGGAGGCGCATCTTGTTCCGCCGTCGGCGTCGAGGACTTCGCAGTCAATATAAATCGTTCTCTGACCGATCTTTTCGAGATTCAGCGCGGATCTCAAGGATCTGCCGACAAGTCTCTGTATCTCCTGTGTCCTTCCGCTGATTTTTGTTGTTTCCCTCTTGCTTCTTTCGGATGTGGAGCCCGGGATCATCTGGTATTCTGCGGTGAGCCAGCCGCCCGGCTTTTTCTGCGCTCTCATCCAAGGGGGGACTTCTTCAGTCACGACTGCCGAACAGAGAACTCTTGTCCTGCCAAATTCCACCATGGCAGACCCCGTTGGAAAGTTAAGGAAGGATGGAGTGAATTTGATGTTTCTAGTCTGATCGTTTTTTCGTCCGTCAATTCTCATTTTGGAAGCCTTTTCTAAAGATTGCTAAGGTTCGGTCAGTTGAGCATTCGAGTTATGATTTCGGTCTTGATTCTGCCTGAATCTGAATGAATGAATTCGTCAATATTGCTGAATATCTCGTCCGGAGCGTCTTCGAAGAGCCAGTGTCCTGCATTTTCAAGGGGGACGACTTTGGCATTGGGGATGAAGTGCAGCCATCTTTTCAGGAATCTCGGTGTAAAGCACCAGTCTTTCATCCCCCAGAGTATGAGGGTCGGGATCTCTCTGAACATCCACATGTTGTTTTCGATTGAGTTGAGAGTCGGGAAGGAGGGACTGGTGCAGAAAGTGGGAATGTCCTTCACGAAGGAATAGATGGCAATTCTATTTTCGCGGCTGTCGTATGGAGCAAGATAGGCGTTCTTCACATTCTGCGGTAATTTTTTGACTGTTGTCATGTGAACTGCGGCCTTGCAGAAAAGATTCCAGTCCCGGATCATCACTTCACCGAGCCATGGGATTCTGCATAGGGAAATTCTAAATGGAATTCCGCTCATTCTGAAAGCGGCGCTGTTGCAGACGATGAGGCGGGAGATTTTTTCAGGATATCTTGCGGCGAGGCCCATTCCGATGGCGCCGCCCCAGTCATGGACCAGAAGCGTCATGCTTTCGAGTCTGAGATGCAGAATGAGCTCCTCGAGGTTGTCAATATGGGTTTCGAGCCTGTATTCATAGTTCTGCGGCTTGTCGGAGAGTCCACAGCCCATGTGATCGGGGACGATTACTCTATTTGTTGAGGAAAGTCCCGCAATAAGATTTCTGAACATGAAAGACCAGGAAGGATTGCCATGCACCATCAGAATGGGATCGCCTCTGCCGCAGTCAATGTAGCGGTAGTCGTGATCGGAGATTCGAAGCGTCCTGTGCTCGAACGGGAGCATTTTTCTGATTTCATCTGAGTTCAGCATTCGACACCCAGCATTGTGCAATTGATTCCGCTCCCAATGCCGAGAAGGGCGATCTTCGCCCCCTCCCCTGCCCTCCCCGCATCCATCGCCATCGCGAAGGTCGCAGGACATGATACAGATCCCATGTTGCCGAAATTTTGAAGAGTG
Organism: Victivallis vadensis; assembly: GCA_020718525.1. GTDB lineage: Bacteria > Verrucomicrobiota > Lentisphaeria > Victivallales > GWF2-50-93 > DYRX01. Next base: position 5,070 of record DYRX01000208.1, on the reverse strand, counting down.
GAAAAATCTTTTTCATTGGGAAGGCCAAGAGTTTCGAGGAGAAGCTTTTTATGGGCGGAGCCCACCTGATGAGTGCAAATGAGATCCGGATCTTCGTTTTTCCATCCGGTCGCGGACTTGAAATGCTCCCAAGTTTCCGCGGCGACCATCACCCCTGCCCGCATGAGATTTTCGGAGTCGGTGTTCATCAGGGTGTCGAGGTTGTCCCCCATGCCCTTGTCCTCGTTGCCCCTGCATAGTCCGTTGAATTCGCTTGCAGTGAGGGACGATCCTCCGACCAGGGATGGCCTGCGGACTGGCAGAGGTCTATCTTTTGCAGCGAGTATTATTGCGACCGCGCCCGACCCTATTGTAAGAGAGGAAAAGAAGCGTTTGATGCTTTTTCTTGTGATGGAGAGATCACCGTTAATTTTGGCGATGGTGCTTTCCAGGAGAGATCTGCTGTTCTCTCCCGCAACCAGGAGTGCCGCCCTGATCTGTCCAGACTCGATCATGTTGCCAGCCACAATCATGGCGCTGAGAACCCCAAGACAGGCGTTGCTTATGTCGAAGCTGATGCAGTTTCTGGACAAGGCAAGTCCTTCATGCACTATTGTCGCCGTGGCTGGCTCGAGGCAGTCTCGGCATACGGAGCAGTTGATCAGGCAGGCGATTTCAGACGGCGGAATGGAAGAGGCGGCAAGCGCCTTTTTCGCCGCGATGCGTGCGGCATCGCTTGGGGTGCTTCCCTTAGGCCAGATGCGCCGTTCGCGAATTCCGCTCATGAGCTCCAGACGTCCTTCGGGAAGCCCGAGTCTCTCGTAGGTAGGGAGAAGCAGTTCCTCAATCCTCAGAGAGCTCAGAAGTTCCGGCGCCGGCTCGAAGCACCAGGATTCTATGCAAACATTTTTGTAGATGCTGTCCATGGATTTCCCCGCAATCACGGCGTTGAGAAAAAGAGAATATCCGGTAAACTAGGTCGCGTTCGGGATTCTACCGCATACTTTGGCTGAACACGTTCTGGAAAAATTCCTACAAGATTGATACTGCCGTAATGGGGACAGGTTCCACCGATCTGGCAGGATCATGGCTGCCCGGCCTGGATTTGAACCAAGACAAACTGATCCAGAGTCAGTTGTGCTACCGTTACACCACCGGGCATCGTCATTCCCCATTTTTCTAGTAGAAGAGGCAGGTCGAAACGCCTCATTCCGCTTTGGAACGGCATAGATTAGCTTGCAAACGTATTATTTCAAACGGAGAAGCGCTTTATATGATAATTTTTCCGCCGGATTCTATTGAGATGGGCTGTCCGTAACGGAAACAGAGGCTTTTGTCCAGATGACCAAAATCTATGCCAGACATCACCGGACCATTCACATAAGCTGCGAATTTCGCAAATATGCTTTCCAGAACGGCGCGTTTTCCGCATCTGACGAATCGTCCGAAAAGGAGGGCGGAGCAGGAATCCAGGATTCCGGCAAGATGAATCTGAGTGAGCAGTCTGTCAATCTTGTATGGCTCCTCCGAGACGTCCTCGAGCAGGAGAATGGAGTATGCAAGATTCGGCATGAATCTAGTTCCGAGCATGGAGGCGAGGATTGTCAGGTTGACAGGAATTATCGGACCTTCCAAGCTTCCACTGCCCTCATTCAGGATTTGCAGAGCGGGAGACGAGTATTTGAAATCGCCGGAAGGGCGTCTGCCAATCGCAATCTCAAAAGAACGCCTGACCATGGGGATGGAAAGAGACTTAAAAAAATTGTCAGCCATTGGAGATGTGACAGGTATTCCAGCGCCCATCTTGTGCATTGCAAGATGTAGAGCTCCGATGTCGCTGTATCCAAGAACGTGGATATTTTTTTTTCTGAGGATCTTCCAGTTTATTCCGTCGAGAATCTGTGCCGAGCCGAAGCCGCCCCTGGAGCAGAGCAGAAGATCCGTCGAGGGGTCTTCGACTGCAGTGTTGAAATCGTCCGTCCTGAGATGCGCCTCCGCAGGGCATTTGTTTTTTGAGGGGAGAAGTATATTTTTTGAAAAGGCGAGTTCGCTTTTGCAGACTTTTTCGAAGCTGAGTTTGAATTCGGCAAGACGTTCCGCCTTTGGACAGGAAGCTGGAGAGATCACGGCAATCTTCCTCAGACCATCTGGAAAAGGATTCGAAAGTCTGGCAGTCTTTGGCTTGCCGTTGGATTTTTTCCAGCTCTTCGTCTTTTTCATGTCACGATTTTCTGACTGGCTTCAGGCGCCGCAGAAGCAGTCCGTTCGGATGGCAGGAATATGTAGAAGCATGCACCCATGCCTGGCTCGCTTTCGACATATACGAATCCATGATGGTTGCTGACGGTTCCATAGACCATCGCAAGCCCCATGCCAGTGCCTTTGCCCACTGGCTTTGTCGTGAAAAATGGATCGAAGATCCTGCTGATGACATCTTTGTCTATCCCGTTTCCGTTGTCTCTGAATGACGCGTAGCAGTATGAGTGGGCAGGACGGTGTTCTTTCCCAAAGGCGGCGGCTTCAAACTGGGGAGCGACCTGATCCGCGGAGCCAGTGGAAATTGCTATGATTCCCGAATCGCTTCCGTCAGCTCCGATCCGTTCGCCGATGGCGTCTCTAGCATTGATCATTATGTTGAGGAATATCTGCTTGATCTGCACCACGTCGCATTTTACACAAAGGACTGCTTTTGCAAGATTCAGGCGGAATTCGATGTTTTTGATGGACTGCGGGCTAAAGAGACGGACAGAGTCTTCAACGATCTCATTCAAATTCTTGAGTTCCACCTTATATTTGCCTTTACGGGCGAATCCGAGAAGCTGTTGAGTCAGATTTGCAGCCTGATCTGCAATATCGTTCACCCGGTTCAGATGGCTGAGCACCTTTTCATCCTCGATGTCGTGCATATAGAGAAGCAGTTCAATGTTGCCTCTGATCGCGTGAATGTAGTTGTTGAAGTCGTGAGCCACTCCGCCGGCGAGCTTTCCGACTGACTCAAGCCTCTGGGCATGGTTCAACTGCTCCCTGAGCTCCTCCTTCTCCTTCTCGAGGCGATTTTGCTCGGTGACGTCTTTGCCGAATATTATGAGCAGAGGAATGCTTTCCGCATGTATCGAATTTATGAATGCGTTGACCTCGACGGCGGAGCCGTCGGCTGAGGTGATATGAAGTTCAATGTTCTGTCCGGAATCAGGATTAGGCAGTTCGTCAGTCGCTTCGGCGGATACGCCGATGCTTTTCCATATCAGATCAATGTCAAAGGGGAACTCGTCACGATCAATGAGTATGTCGTTGAAATTAGATCCTATAAGGTCATTCTTAGAAGGAAATGCGAGAATGCGGGCGGCGGCATTGTTCGCGTCGAGGATTTTTCCCTCGCGGTCCAGGAGGAGAATCATGTCGCTCGAAGACTCGACTGCAATCCTGTAGCGTCCCTCCCATTCCTGAAGATTTTTCTGAAGCGCCTGAGCCCTGCCGTAGCTTCCAAGGAAGGAGACGAGGATGTCGAGGGCGCCACGTCCCTGCGTGCCGGGCTTTTCCTTTTCGATCCTCGAGAGATAGATTGTCGCAATTATGCTCAGCCAAATCGTAAGGAAAGCCTTCACGATGTACGAGGACTTCATATGCATCCACCACTGGGGATCCCCCCAGTAGCATGCGGTCACATAGACGAATGTGTCAACAATCTGCGTCAGCATCAGCGAGCCGAGCACGCAGAAGAAAAGGCGGCAGCTCATGTTCTTAAGACGCTGAAAAAATATTGGGATGAGGAAGAGATCCAGGGTCTGCGCCAGAATAGAGCTGGCCATGGTCCGCTGGCTGTATCTGAGCAGATATTCGAGAGGATCCGCCGAGGGTCCCTGGGAGACGGTGTAGCCGCCCCAGCCGCACTGGATGATGGTGAGATAGCTAAGATAGACGTAGAAACCGAGCGTAACCATGGCACCAATGATCAGGCGCTGAGTCGCAAGCGTGCCTTCGCTAACATAGACAATGAGGATGATTGCCAGATAGGGAAGAAAGAGTATGCTTTGCGCGATGTAGAAGTCGGCGCCGGGAAATCCTATCATCACCTTGAGTTCCGTCGCGCTGACAAGCTGTGTAAAGACAAGGAGGAGTCCGATCGCGATGTAGAACGCGGCGCTTCCAAAGACAATTTTGCGGAGGCTGTGAAGCAGAAGCAGACCCACAAAGACAAAGGTCACTTCAAGAAACGCCAGACTCGATATCAGAAAAATCTCCAATTTCAATCTCCATGCTAGAGAGGCATCCAGGAATAGCAGAGCGCTCCAAAATTCTCCGACCGCGAAACCGCTAATCTATAGCCTGAATTCATACGCCGCAAGGGACTCATTCCCTTTCCCTGCATAAAGATGGGGAAAAATTGCCTGACGCGACCTTGTCAAGATATTGCCAGACAGTCTTTTTTGACTTTTTCATTATCGCCTCGTAAATTCTGCGATCCGGCACTATGCCATTTGTCTTTTGGAGAACAATTTCTTCAATGCGCGCGAGAAGTTCAACCGTCAGCCTTACATCATAAAGTGCCCTATGCGACTGACCGTCATTCGGAGCTTGAAGCTTGAGAAAGCTGGCAAGGGCGCCAAGATTGTAGTGAGGGGAATTGCAGATCAGCCTTCGGGAAAGCATCAATGTGCAGAGAAATTGACGATTGTGCTGGTTTCCAGAGCGGCGCATCTCCTCGTGATAGAAGCGGGAATCAAACGATGCATTGTGAGCCACACAGGGGCGATCTCCTACAAATTCAAGCAGTTTTGGCATCACTTCCTCGGGTGAAGGCTTGCCCCTGAGCATTTCATGCGTTATGCCTGTCAACTGCGTTATGAAAAAAGGAATTCTATAGCCTGGATTCATGAGCTGTGAAAATGTGTGAAGCTCCTTTCCGTCTCTTACGATTGCAACAGCGACTTCAATGACCCGGCACTGCTCCGCGCAGAGTCCGGTCGTCTCAAAATCAATCACCGCATATTCTTCCGGCACTTTTAGCCCCCCGTCATTAGGTTTTTCCAGGTCTCTTTATTTTTTTGTCTCGGAATATTTTCTGTAAAGGTCGAAAAGGAATTCAATGCG
>DYRX01000207.1 GCA_020718525.1 Victivallis vadensis | reverse complement strand
TCGATTGCCGCTCCGCTGATAGCGATAGCGACTACGATTACGAAAATTATAAAAAGTACAATTTCCTATACGATCAAGATGCCGAGCTGGAGTTCAGCGTTCCCAGGTGAAATCTTTGTGCCTCTGTGGCTTTGTGCGAGGACAAGTTCTTGTCTTTTAACTTCGAGGCTTGGCGAGGTGGGATCCTAAGGGTTCGACCGATGACGTTACGATGTACTTCGTCGAAGATCGTGGTGAGTCAGAATGCCGCACGCATGCGTTCCGTTCCACCTATTACACGGTCTGGATCCCGAAACTGATGGACTTGATGAGTGAGATCGGATTTGGAGACGTCCGGCAAGTGGACAACAGGTTCTTCCAAAACATCAGAAATACAGAAAATTGCAAAGAAGGAATAGACCGCTAAAAGCTCGGAATGGATCGTTCTCATGCTCGTCGCTATGTTTTAAAGCTTGGATTCAAACCTGAAAAGCGCCGCACAACGGATTCTGGCAGTCAATTGACACTCACGGTGACGACTGATGAATCCGAGTCGATTCTAAGACATAGGCAATCACAGGGCTTCACCGCAGAGGGCAATTCGGTCTCAAATGAATATGGTTTTTTTATGTCATTCAGTTAGTTCCAGAACTAGATCCCAAGCGGATTAAACTTGGATTTGCCATTGACTTGAACGACAGGCTCGTACAGCATCGAACCGCCGCACCAACAGCAAGGGTTCTGAAATTCTGGCCATGTCGGCGTTCATGGGAAACAACTGTAATGGATTGTCTTTCATCTATTTCTTGTCGGCATATCTTGAATGAGGTTTTCGAGTGTGACGAACTAAATGACTTGATTACGAGGGGAGATGAGTTGTTCAAGATTCTTCCTGAACCTAACGAAAGACCAGAACTTTCAGAACATTCGCCGCACAGGAAATGAAGAAAAGGCGAACCAGTCGCTTCAGCTAACCGACATAAAGTCGGTATCTGAACTTGACCGAAATAAAAAAATGAAACGATTCGGTTGGTGGTACTGCTTAGTTGAGTTATGAGAAAACACTATGATTTCAGCAAGATGGAAGGGATTAAAAACCCCTATGCCAAACACTTGAAACAGCAGATTACCATGCAGATTGACAAGCCGACAATCAAATACTTCAAATCTTTGTCGGAAGAACTTGGTATTCCCTATGAGAGCCTTATCAACCTCTACCTGAGAGACTGCGCACTTCGCCACAAGAAACTGGACTTGAAGTGGGCTTCATAAACAGACGAACAAGAGGGTGCAAGTCCCTTTCATACCCGTCAGTGGGAAATGATAGCGAAGTAAATATTCACTGAATTGGATCGTTCAGCTAATCTTTACATAGCAGGGATTTTGTAGACTAAGAAAGCTTCCTGAAGGCGGTGCCGAGGGATGTCCATGGATGGAAGCAAATTCCGACCTGGCTTGCGTCCGGTTTTGGTTCTGAGCAAAGATGTATTCAATGAACGCTCAGGCACGGTTATCGCGATAGCTCTTACCAGCCAACCTCAAGGTGCCGGTTCCTCTAACTCTAGAATTGGGCGGAAGTAATCTCCCTAAAATATCTTGGGCTAAAATCACCCAGATTCGAACTCTTTCAGTGCAAAGACTTAAAAACAAAATAGGAAGAGTCACCCCCGAAGAACTGGTGTTGGTGGTTTGTCAACGAATTATTCGAATTTGACGAATTGAGAGAACACTGTTTGCAGAGCGGTCTCCAGTCTGTCCGTGTTCGAACAGTTTGTTTTTTACCTATGAAAAACAATGGGCAAGTTTCAAGGTGGAGAACTATATTCTGCTCTTCGTGTGCTTTGTGTCTTCGTGCGATATAAAGCTCAAGATATTTTCAGGGTGCCTCGTCTTAGCAGACCGCATGGGATTCCTATGATTGCCCCTCCGGGCTGGCTGTCGCCATGTTTTTTCAGGGAGAGTTTTCCATTCGAGTCCCTTGTCAATACGTGAGCAGAAGCGCCCTCGGCTGTTAAGGGGCGCAGAATTATCAGGTCCCCCTTGGATATTCCGAACTTCTCAAGAGAGGAGTCTGGTGCCTGGACGCAGACGACATTGTAGTCGTTTGCAAGTCCGAAATACTCGGCATCCAGGGGAATTACCCGCTCATCTTTTTGCTGGGATCTTCCCAGATCGGATGCAAGCAGAGGGGCGAAAACGATCCTTGGCCGGCTTTTTCTGCTCAGATTTCCGACGTTTATTGTTATGCTTCTCGCCTTGGAACTGCGGGAAATGAGCCCCTTTTTCTGTAGTGCATTCAGGTGCTCGAAGGCTGTCGGATCGCTGATCTTGAAATTCTCCGCTATGTCGCGTATGCTCGGAGGAATGCCATTTCCAAGGAGGAAATCCTCGATGAAACGCATTATCTCCAATTGTTTTCTCGTAGGACCTATCATGGTGCAAGGGGGACTTTTATTACTATTTTCTTCACGAAAGCATCTTTTGCGCTGGGATGGGAAATTCCCGGCATGTGCGCGTCATGGGGGAAAAAAATGAGAAATATTCCAGGAAAAAGGCTTATAAAATCGAGCTTTCCATCATATTTCTGAAGATCTTTTTCAGTGTCGAATATGCCGATGGGACTGCAGTTGACTGTCTGCGCGAATCCGACGAGTTCGGTTCCTGAGTCGAGGATTTGTATGTCGGCATAGGCGCGATGGGATTCTATGAACGAATCGGAAACGGACTTGGTATTGTAGGTCTGAACGCTGGCGTAGATTCCGCCGCCTGATGCGTGATATTTTCCATCCTGAAGATTTTTCCCCATTATCTCGTTTTCGTAGAAGATGAAGGCGTCGGCGATCTTAGGCGAGAGGGAATAGTAAAGGCATCGGTTTACAATTGAATCGCAGATCATATTTTTCCTTTCTAATAAGTTTCAGCCCCATGATAAAATGTGTCTATCTTATTGAGCGGCAAGTCTTTCCCTTCCAGGAGCTTGTAAATTCGACAAGCTCTCCGCCGGGAAGCCCAAGGCTCATTTTTACAGACGGAGGCGCTGATATCTTCAGCTCAAGAATCTCGGGCTCAAATAGACACCATTCGACTTCAATGCATCCCTGGGGAATTGCGAATTTCGCACGGACAGAGTCGAAGGCTTCGAAATCTGGCTTGAGCAGGACTTCTGAATATCCCGGCGAAAGAGGGGAAAGTCCCATTACGGCGCGTCTGACCAGATAGGGGAATGCAGCGCTCCAGGCATGGTTTCTGGAGTCATGATTGTCGGCGTTCCAAGATTCCCAGCTAGTAGTCGCTCCCCGTGAAATCATCTTTGCATAAGCTTTGGAGAACATGGAAACTGACTCTGAGGCTTTTCCTGCGATGGCGGAGGCTTCAGCCAGGAAGAAATAGCTGTATGGAGTTCCCTGGGAAATCCAGGGATTGCGGCCGATATCCAGGATCGTCTTCAATGCGTGTGGTATTTCAGCCGCTTCGAGGACGCCCAGCATGATTGCAAGAGAATTGACTATCTGCGAAAAATATTGGGGGTCAGGATTCGTGACTGCCGAATCCGCAAGGAGTCCCTTCGCCGGAACGAGGAAACGCTTCCTTATCAGAAATTTAAGCTCATCAGCCTCTGCATCAAGGGCTTGCGCATCATATCCTGATATGGTTCTGAGCTCGGCAAGAGCCATGACTGCCTGAAGATAGAACAAATTGAGTCCGGCGCTGGGGTCTCTTCTGTCAATCGGGAGAGTCGTCATCGGATGCCAGCCGATGCCGGAATGGTCCAGGAAAAGGAGTCCTGCGTTCTCACCAAGCTCGTCTTTTATTTTCGAGACATGGATCAGTCCATCGGCGGAAGCGCGGAAGGATTTGAATTTTGAGACAGTCCCCTCGATGGCAGGCAATGCGCGTTCGAGGAGGGACGTGTCGCCAGTGTAGCGGCAGTATCTCCGCAGAATCTCCGGAGGCACAAGGCAGTAGTCTAAAAGGGGACCGCCCATGCCATAAAGGCTTGCTGGCAGAAGAGGGCCTTTGCTTTCGAATTCTTCCGGAATGGATTCGCAAAGCCTCTTCATGAATGAAAAGTCGCCGCTCATGTGTCCGAGACTGTCAGCGACCCAGAGAGAATCTCCCCAATAGGTTCCCTGCTCGCGGGTGTTGCAGTCGTAGAGGGAGGCCTGGGCGCAGAGACGCAGGCTTCTTCTGGAGATCCGGTAGAGGGATTCAGCCTCCCTGTCGTTGGATGCGAACTCGTCGCGGAGGGGGACTGCGCCGCTGGAACTGTGGGAGACGACCTTTTCAATCACGACCCGTCCAACTGCGTCCTTGAAGGAGAGATACAAAAATCTGTAACCGTTGAAATGGTAGAATCTTATGCGGTTAATTCCGGGGCGGAGGCGGTAGCGGGCAAAGTAGAGACCTCCGTTTCTCCAGACTATTGGGCGGCCGTCCGCTCTGAGATCCTCAGCCATTGCAAAATCCAAAGTGCAGGGATCTTCAACCCATATCCATGCGGCAGGATCTCCAGCCAGCATCCTTTTGAAGTCATATAGGAAAAGATAGCCCGGCTCTCCAGGGCGTCTCTCGAATTGAACATCTCCTTTTTTGACGATCTCGTAGAAGCTCTCGTCGTCTTCATGCCAGGCGTGCTCGTGGTCCAGCCTGACAGCCGTATCCTGCAGGTTGTATATTTCCGTATTCGCCCTGAATATCTGCCTGGGGATGCGCAGTTCCTCGATCTTCCAGAAAAGCGGAGGAGCAAGTCTTTTTCCGAGAATGAGTTCCGGGCGTTCAAAAGCTTCCGGTGTCTGCCAAATTTGCGAATTCGAAGGGGCATGCTCTGCCCAGTAGTCGCAGGAGGCGTTTTCCGCAAGCACCGCAAATGAATCCCTGTTAAGATCCAGCTCCTCGACATTTTCTATCGCCCAATTTCGCCTTGGCGTGCCCGGAGACCAGGCGTCAAGAGTGGCGATCTTCCAGTCAGGACCGCTCAGGAAGGAGAGCGGCAATCCCTTCGACAAAGCCTCGAAGGAGGCAATTATTCCGGGGCGCTGATTGCTCGAATATTTGGTGTCAAAGCCCACGTGATGCGCAAGTATCAGGACTGTGTTGTCCCCCGGTCTCACAAATTTGTCTAGAGCATGCTCGTCAACTTTCACGTATGGAGGTCTTGAAGGCGCAGGACCTGCATTGACAAAGGCGTTGTTGACATAGAGCTTGTATTTTGCAGTAGCCCCTATTAAAATGCGCGGGTTCTCCAGAAGAAGATCCGATTTGACTGACAATTTCACTGCAATGTAGCTATTTGGATTCTGGTCTTTCGACCAAATCCATTTCGCAGTGGAGAGGGATGAAACAGTGTCTTTGGCAGTCATGGATTTCCTCATACCAGATTTTTCATTATGTAGTCGCGTCTGTCAGGTGTGTTCTTGCCCATGTAGAACTCGAGCATTGGTGGAACGTTCCTCATGTGCTCGACGTTCACTTGTGCAAGCCTCATGTCGGCTCCAATGAACTGGCCGAATTCGGAAGGATTGATTTCACCGAGCCCCTTGAATCGTGTTATCTCGACATTTTTTCCACCAAGCTCGGCAATCCCCCTCGTTTTCTCGTCCTCGTCATAGCAATAGAGTGTCTTCTGCTTGTTCCTTACCCTGAAAAGGGGAGTCTCGAGAACGTAGAGATGCCCTGAAAGAACCAACTGCTCGAAGAAGGAGAGGAAAAATGTAATCATGAGATTTCTTATGTGAAGCCCGTCAACGTCGGCGTCTGTCGCGAGAATGACCTTCGAATATCTGAGGTTGTCCATTTCGTCCTCGATGTTGAGCGCCTGCATGATGTAGTATAGCTCCTCGTGATCGTAGATGCGCTCGAATTTCTCGCCATGGCAGTTGACGGGTTTTCCCCTGAGTGAGAAAATCGCCTGGGTGAAGACATCCCGCGCCTGAGTCATGGGACCGGCGGCGGACTGACCCTCGGTGAGAAATATCATTGAATTCTCGCCCTTTTTGTCTCCGGCATGATATTTGCAGTCCTTGAGATTGGGTATTTTGAGCGCCATCTTCTTGGCCTTCTCCTTCGACTGCTTCTTGATGGCCTGAATGTCTTTGCGAAGCTCCTCGTTCAGATTGATCTTCGCGATTATGACATCCGCCTCCTTCTGATGGCGGTGAAGAAAATTCAGTACCGCCTGCTTGACCTCGCCCACGATCCAGCCCCTGATGTCGGTATTCCCAAGCTTGTTCTTGGTCTGCGATTCGAAAATAGGATCCTTGAGCTTGATGGAGACCGCGCCGACTATCCCATTCCGCACATCAGACGCCTCATAATTCTTCCCGGAAAATTCATTGATAGCCTTGAGCAGTCCCTCCTTGAAAGCGGAGAGATGGGTGCCGCCGTCGTTTGTGTACTGGCCGTTCACAAATGAATAGTAGTTCTCGCCATAGTTGGACGTATGCGAAAAAGCGAACTCTATCGTCTTGTCCCGCCAATAAATTACGTCGTACATCTTGTCTTCGCCAAGCTCGTTGTCAACAAGGTCTTTGAGCCCATTCCTGGAATAGAACTTCTTCCCGTTGAGAAATATCGAAAGACCGCTGTTCAGATAGGCGTAGAGCCAGATGCGCTTCTCCACAAAACTTATGTCATACTGAAATTTTGGAAACATCTTCTCATCAGGGACAAAACGGACGTAGGTGCCGTCCGGCTCCTGTGTTTTTCCGTCATCTTCCTTGAGGATTTTCCCGAGCTTGAAAACAGCCCTCTTGCGCTTTCCCTCGCGGTGTGAGATGACCTCGAACTCCTCGGAAAGGGCGTTGACCGCCTTTGTCCCTACACCATTCAGGCCGACAGAAAACTGGAAGACATCCGAATTGAACTTGGCACCGGTGTTCATCTGCGAGACGCAGTCCACGAGTTTTCCAAGTGGAATTCCGCGTCCATAGTCGCGCACTGAAACCTCGCGGCCTTCAATTTTAATCTCTATTTTCTTGCCTGCGCCGACAATGAACTCGTCAATCCCGTTGTCAACGACCTCCTTGAGAAGGACATATATTCCATCGTCGGGATGGGAGCCATCGCCCATTCTTCCGATGTACATCCCGGAACGCATTCTTATGTGTTCGAGAGGCGTAAGTGTTTTTACTTTGCTCTCGTCGTAAATATGTGCCTTGCCGTCTTCGCTCATATCTTCTCCGATTCCAGTGAAAATTTATCAAAAAATAAAGGCATGCAAAAAACTCCTTTGAATTGAATTGCATTATTGGAAAATATCAAGACGGAAGAGCCCAAAATTTTCATTTTTCACGGAGAGAAGGCAAAGGCTCGGAAATGGAGAATAGGCATATTGCCGCGCCAGCAATGACGGAGGCGCAGGCTAGCCATATTTTGCTTGACAATGGCACGCCCAGGAAAATCGAGATGAAGACGGTAGAGGCAAGAGGGATGATATAGGATACAGAGGCGATGAGCGTCGAGTTGCCTTTTCTCATGCCGATATCCCAGAGAGTGTAGCTGACGGCGCTAGGAAATATTGAGGCATATGCCAATTCTAGGCAGGTCTTCAAACTCCATTGTGCCTCTTCCGACACTGATAATGATATGAGAGCCATCAGAATTCCCGAGAATAAAATGAAGATTGGAGCGACGCTGATCGAGCTTTTCCCACACGAAAGACTGATGTTGTAATTTGAATAAAGCCCCCAAGCAACTGATGCGACAAAAGATGCAAGAT
>DYRX01000512.1 GCA_020718525.1 Victivallis vadensis | reverse complement strand
ATATTTCTCACTGGCTCGTCTGGCGTCATCGGAAGCAGAATAGCCAGGCATCTGCATGGGCGAGGGTTCCGACTGATTTGTTTCGACAGAAACGAGCCACGGGACGCAATTGATGGCGCGGAATATCACATTGGCGACATCAACGACTACAACCATCTGGCAGAGCTCATGGCAGGAGCCGACGCTGTCGTCCATATGGCGGCAATCCCCAACCCTTCGCGCGGATCTTCAAGAGAAATCATGCGCATCAATGTGCTTGGAAGCTTCAACGTCTTCAGCGCGGCAGTTCAGAATGGAGCAAAAAAAATTGTCCAGGCAAGCTCCATCAATGCGCTCGGCTCTCCATATGGGGTCAAGCGACTACAGACCAAATACTTTCCGATTGACGAAGAACATCCGTCTCTTCTGAGCGATCCTTATTCGCTCTCCAAAAAGTTCTGCGAGGACATGGCAGATTATTTTTGGAACAGGGATTCAATGCACAGCGTGTCGCTGAGATTTCCAGCCGTCTTCGATTTGGCGGACAAATCCCGTTGGGACAAATATGACGAGCGGGTCTTTCTAGATGCTCTAGAAGACATGGAGAGCTTGGACAGGCAGGCAAGGATTGAAAAGATCCTCTCCATTTATGATGATGACCTGAAAAGCAGTTTCAAGCTCCAACTGCATAACCCTGAATCGAGGAAGGATCCGGAGAAAAGGCATGAATTGAAGAAGAAATTCATCATACTTAAAGTCATGAGGGATTTTTTGGCATACCTGGATTTTTCCGACTGCGTTTCTGCGGTACGCCTCGCACTGACTTCCGACATCTCAGGAAGCGTAAAAATTTTTCTGACAGGCCCCGACAACGGAAAAGGTGTTGAAACAACGCGAATAATAAATGTTTTTTTTCCAGAAGTATTTGACAGCAGAGAAAACATTCACTCTGACATGCCCCTGATTAGCCTGAAAAAGGCAAGAGAGGCAATTGGCTTTCAGCCGACAGTCTCGATCCGGCGCTACAGCGAATGATTGCATATTTCTCGTTCATCTTCATCAATCACTCCTCGCAGATGCCGACTGCCGCCGACATTTCCTCCCATCCTTTTTTGGTCGCGCACCAGTGGCGCGAACGTGGAATTTCTTTTCATGACTCTTCTGACTCCGGCCGCGTCGCTCAGCGAATCTTTACATCCTCGGCATTTGCATGATATATGCAGTCGCCAGGCAATCTCAGCCACGGATTCCCCCTCGCCAATACAGACGAGAGCCTGTACCATTTGGTAGAGTCGCAGGTTATTTGCCTTCCTGGCACTGGCAAGTTCCGCCCTCAGACGACTAAGCACTTGACAGTTTCTACAGGTGAAATCGTTCCAGCCTGCAACCGCTATTTTGCCCCCGTCTGAAGCAAGACCAGCGGAACGCCAACTTTTTGCAACAGCCCCTTAGTCCATGTTACACCGCTGTCAACGGATACATATATGGACTCTATAGAGCAGACTACAAAATTTAACCGGCTACGCCGGGACGTTCCAAGACTCGCTATCGCTATCGTAATCGCTATCGTAATCGGGTTCGTCAATGTACATCGTGTACGCTAACGTGA
>DYRX01000206.1 GCA_020718525.1 Victivallis vadensis | reverse complement strand
GATAGCGACTACGATTACGAAAATTATAAAAAATACAATTTCCTATACGATCAAGTTTTGTCCGAGCCAATTCAATGTTCGAGGACTTTCACGCATTTGAAGCCTGAAAACAGAAATTTTCCGTCATGCTTCTTCATTGTTGCCTCTATCTCGCGGGTCTCGCTGAGTTCATCCTTGCCGCTGTTAGATTTTCCTTTGAGCGTCGCCGTAAAGACGAGCTTGGCGGAATTCTCGTTTATTTCAACAATGTTGATGTCGGCGAATGTTAGCGAGAGTTTGGATGTGTTAGTCCTGGCTCTTGCGACATGGCTTGCCAATTCCTCGGGAGAGAATGTCCCAGTCAGATGGGTTCCCTCAAGTTCGAGATCGCATTCGGGGGCGAAGAGCCCCGGAAGCTGTTGCGCCTTGTAGAGAGTCTTGAGAGCCTTTTCGTCTGGGGACTTGCCTACATATTCTGAGAGAAGCCTCAACTGCTTCAAGATCCTATTTTTATCGCTGTCGCCGGTAAAAAAAAGATAGGACAAAACACAGATCAGGACGACTGCGGCGAGAAGGAGAATTTTTTTAAGGCTCATTTCTTCACCAGAGCGGTGTTCCGGCAATTCTTGACTTCGAGACTTGTCCGAACTGATGCGAATCCACGGGGACGTCTCTTCTGTCTCCAACGACATAGACCTTTCCGGACTCGACCTTTTTCGGCGGCAAATTCCAGTCGCAAGGATATGAGAGATAAGGCTCCTGCAATGCGTTTCCGTTGAGCATAAGAGTTCCGTTCTCGAATGCTACAATGTCTCCTTCGAGCCCCACTATCCGCTTGAGAAGCATTATTTTCTCGCCCGCGAAGCGGATCATCACGACATCGCCTCTCTCCGGTTCAGAAAAAAGATAGCAGATCCGGAGACAAAAAGTGAAGGAGCCGTCCTTGTAGGTCGGCTCCATGCTTTTTCCGCGAATTCTCTCTGGCAGACAGACATAGGCGAAAAACAGATATGAAAAGAGCGCCAACACCACTAGCCTGACAAAAAATTTCCTGTCGGGCTTCGGGAATATGAACGAGAGAATGGCTTTCCGAATCAATATCTGTAGTGCTCGGACTTGTAGGGACCTTCGACAGGAACCCCGATGTAGTCAGCCTGTGCCTTGCTCAGCTTGGTCAGTTTGACACCAAGTTTTTCGAGGTGCAGACGGGCTACTTCCTCGTCAAGCTTCTTGTCAAGCATGTAGACGCCGGGCTTTCTGCTCTTTGTCGCCAAGTCAATCTGAGCCAAGGTCTGGTTCGTGAAGGAGTTGCTCATGACAAAACTTGGATGTCCTGTCGCGCAACCCAGGTTGACCAGGCGCCCTTCCGCGAGAAGATAGATGCAGTGACCGTCAGGGAAAATGTATTTGTCAACCTGCGGCTTGATGTTCACTTTCTTCACGCCTTTCAGGGAATCGAGCCTGCCGACCTGGATTTCGTTGTCGAAATGTCCGATGTTGCAGACGATGGCCTGATCCTTCATTTTGATCATGTGCTCGAGGGTGAGAACATCCTTGTTGCCTGTCGTCGTGACATAGATGTCCGCGATGTCAAGTGCGTCCTCGACGGTTGCGACCTGGAATCCTGCCATCGAAGCCTGGAGGGCGCAGATGGGGTCAATTTCCGTCACTATGACGATTGCTCCGAAGGCTTTGAGCGCCTGTGCGGAACCTTTGCCGACATCGCCGTAGCCGCAGACCACGCATATTTTTCCGGCGATCATGACATCTGTGGCTCTTTTGATTCCGTCAATGAGGGATTCGCGGCATCCGTAGAGGTTGTCGAATTTGGATTTTGTCACGGAGTCGTTAACGTTGATTGCCGGAACGAGAAGCTTGCCTTCATTGTGCATTTCGTAGAGTCTGTGGACTCCGGTCGTCGTCTCTTCGGATACGCCCTTCCAATCCTTCACGACGGATTTCCATTTCGAAGGACTGTCCTTGAGAATCTTTTTAAGAATGATGTTGAGCTGTCTTTCGTCTTCGCCGGAAGTCTTCTTGTTGAGGACGGCAGGATTTGTTTCGGCTTCGAAGCCCCTGTGTATCATGAGGGTCGCGTCACCGCCGTCGTCAACGATCAAGTTCGGCCCCTTGCCTCCTGGGAAGTTTAGGGCTTCGACAGTGCACCACCAATATTCTTCGAGGTTTTCGCCCTTCCACGCGAAGACAGGCACGCCAGCCGCCGCGATCGCCGCCGCCGCATCGTCCTGCGTCGAGAAGATGTTGCAGGAGCACCATCTCACGTTTGCACCGAGCTCGACCAATGTCTCGATGAGGACGGCGGTCTCGACGGTCATATGGAGACTGCCGGTTATTCTCAAGCCCTTGAGCGGCTTTTTGCGGCTGTATTTTTCCCTTGTCGCCATGAGCCCCGGCATTTCCTTCTCCGCCATCTCTATTCTTTTTCTGCCGAGTTCCGCGAGCGAAATGTCTGCGACTTTGTATTCCATCTTCAAGTCTCCTTTAGTTTTTTTTGTTCCTGGATTTTCAAGAATTTTCCCGACGCGGACGCAGATGTCCTTCCAGACTTTTTCTGGGATTTCCGCGCCCAGCACTTTTACGACTTCCGACGATAGCAAGGCACCGATTTTGCCTGCTTCTGAAATATGGCTTCCGCTGAGAAATCCATAGAGGAAGCCTGCCGCCCAAAGATCTCCAGCTCCCGTAGTGTCAGCCGGATTTTCGACAAGATCGGCAGGAACGCGGGCGATTTCTCCGCATGAGGAGATCATCGCACCTTTCCTGCCCAATTTGACCACGGCTGTCCTGCAGAGAGCCGCAAGCTTTTCCAGAGCTTTTTCCATGTTCTTGTCCGAGCTGAAGGCAAACG
Organism: Victivallis vadensis; assembly: GCA_020718525.1. Classification (GTDB taxonomy): domain Bacteria; phylum Verrucomicrobiota; class Lentisphaeria; order Victivallales; family GWF2-50-93; genus DYRX01. The sequence continues at coordinate 4,899 of DYRX01000206.1, read as the reverse complement.
CCTCGTCCTCGTTGGCAAAAACGATGTCAACATAGTTTTTCAGAAGATCTGGGAGTATATCCTTCGATGCGTTCACGACCTCATATGACGCAAGATCTAGGCTGATCGAGCAGCCTGCCGCCTTGGCTGTCTCCAGAATTTTCATCATGAGATCCCTGTTGAAGAGCAGGTAGCCCTCGATGTGCAGATGGGAAACACCGGAAAAATCCTCGATCCTTATGTCTGAAGGGGAAAGCATTGATGCCGCACCCAGATCGGTCCTCATGGTTCTTTCGCCGTCCGGCGTTATCAGGCTGAGACAGCGGCCGGTCGCCTTGGCGGGGCTTGTCTTGAAGCGGGTAGGATCTCCGCCGAGCTTCCGGAAGCGCTCGACGTAGAAACGCCCTTCCTTGTCATTTCCGGTCATTCCAAGGAAGGCGGTGCTCATGCCGAGCCTCGCCAGTCCGAAGATGGTGTTGGCGGCAGATCCGCCAGGCGCCTTGGAAGGAACAGACTTTGAAGAGGATACGATCAAGTCAATTGCAGAAGGGGGCACAAGGAGCATTCCGCCTTTTCCGCCTTCGATGCCGGAGACGAGCTTCTCCTCCACCTTCAGCAGAAGATCAAGCATGGGCGAGCCAGCTCCAAGAACCTTTGAAGTCCCTGCAACCCTTTTCTGAGACGTATTGCTGAGGGACATCGCTTACTTGTTTTTCAAGTATTTCGCCGAAGCCTTTTTCAGAGCCTCGACCTTGTCCGTCTTCTCCCAGGGAAAGCCAGCTCTTCCAAAATGCCCGTAGGCGGCTGATTTTCTGTATGACCATTTGTTCTTTGACGGATGCTTGAGCTCAAGTGTATTGATTATTCCGGCAGGGGTCAGATCAAAAACGCCTCTGATCACTTTTTCGAGGATTGCGTCGTCCTCGATCAAGCCGGTGTTGTAGGTGTCAACATTTATGCTGAGCGGTTCGGCAATTCCTATGGCATATGCAACCTGGACCTCGCATTTGTCGGCAAGACCTGCGGCGACAATGTTTTTCGCGACATATCTGGACATGTATGCGGCAGATCTGTCAACCTTGCTCGGATCTTTGCCGGAAAATGCGCCGCCGCCGTGCGAGCCGACCCCGCCGTAGGTGTCAACAATGATTTTTCTGCCCGTGAGACCGGTGTCGCCATTCGGACCGCCGACGACGAATCTTCCGGTCGGGTTCACGTGGTACACGACATCCTTGTGCATCAACTTCGCGGGTATGACCTTCGCGCAGACTTCCTTCACGAGCTTTTCAAGCGTCGCAACCTTCATCTCAGGCGTGTGCTGATGTGAAACAACGACTGTTTCGACTCTGACCGGCTTGCCCATGTTGTAGCGGACAGAAACCTGGCTTTTCGCGTCCGGTCTGAGGAAAGAATATTTTTTCGGCTGGGTTTTTCTGAGTCTGGCAAGCTCTTCGACAATCTTATGGGCGAAGAGGATCGGGCAGGGCATAAGCTCTTTCGTTTCGTTGGAGGCGTAGCCAAACATCATGCCCTGGTCGCCTGCTCCCTGCTCCTTGTGCAGTCCCTGGCCTGCGGTGACTCCCTGGGAAATGTCCGGTGACTGAGAATGTATGCAGACGAAGACTTTGCAGTCGTCGGCGGAAAAATCAACAGCCCTGTCCGTGTATCCGATCTCTCTGACCACGTCTCTGGCAATCTTTTCCCAGTTGACTTTCGCCTTGGTGGTGATTTCGCCAGAAATAACAATCAAATCGGTGGTCGTAAGCGTTTCGCAGGCGACTCTGCTGTCCGGATCCTGCTCCAGACAGGCATCAAGAACCGCATCGGATATCTGATCGCAAACTTTGTCGGGATGTCCTTCTGAAACTGATTCCGACGTGAAAATGTGCTCCGCATGAATCTTGCTCATTTGTTCTTCCTTCTCCTAAATTTGTTTGGATGATTCAGACACTTAACCTAGCATGCGTCAAGCCTTTATCAAATCCGCAAAGCGTTTTTCCAGAAAAAAACGGGTGCTTGGGCGGATTGCCGGACTCCAATCTGCATCAAGATTTTATTCCCGCACAAAGTTCAGCGGGGTTAATTTCCAATAAGTTGAACCTTATCTCACACGAAGACACAAAGCACACGAAGTAGAGAAATATCGTAGTCCGCTTGTCTGATGTCCAATATTTGCCCTTCAAGGACAGGCAAGTTTCATTCTTCCTTTGTGGCTTTGCGCCTTTGTGAGAGAATGTTTAATGCGCTTTATCCTCTACTAATTGGAATTCCGCCAGTTCAGCGGGAATTTGGAGGATTGCGCTGGGGCTTTTCGCCAACGCCCTTGTCGGCTTCAAAATGCTTTGCCTCCCCTTCAAATATCGTGCTCGGATATTCAGCATCAAATCTTTCCCTGCTCCATTCGGACTGCTCGCGAGCCAAGACGCCCATCACAATCGGTCTGTGCCCGGAAAGGGCTCTCCACTCATGATTTTCCAATATGAATGAGTCCTTCCGGACTATTTCCGGAACAAGCTGGGAGCTGGCCAGGAAATAGTCAATCCTTTCGTAGTCGTCAGTGTCGGGATTCCAGTAGGTCCAGCTTGTCCTCATTCCGTCAATCGGACGCGCGTCAAAAAGCCTTTTAGGAATATCAAATCTGCGGTTGTAGATTTCCTTGATGGTTGACATGCCGCATGTGTCGTTAAGATTCCCGGCAATTAGGAAGTTTGGATTTTTTTCCTTCCTGAAAATCTCGTTGACGTGGGCTCTGAGAAGCCTCCCCTCGTAGCGCCTCATGTCGGTCTGGTTCAGATTTTCAACCTTTACCCTCTCCTGGAGATGCGCGCCAATGAGGTGGAAGGAATATCCGTCAATCTCGAAGACGGCGTCAATGAATCCTCTCTTCACAGGGAGTTCAATGTCCTTGAGCGTGTATTTCAAATCGGTCAGACAGATGACCTTTGATGGCTTGATCCTCGATATCAGCGCCAGATGCCTTTCCTTGTCCGCGCCCTCGACCAGCTCGGTGTGCGGCATTCCAAGCTTTTTTGCAATGAGATTCAAGGCTGTCCGATCCGCAATCCCGGCAAGCATGAAAATATCTGCGGATGTCTTCGACAGAAGCGAGGCGGCGGATTCCAGCTTCTGCCCACCTGATTTTTCCGAGAAATCCCCCAGATCCAAAAAGCATATTTTGATGATTTGCGGCGGGCTGTCCGCCCAGACATCTGCGAAATTCGCAAACAGCAAAAGGATCAGGCATGCGGCGGATTTGATTGTCTCTCTCATCTTTTTTCCATCCTGATTGAATTGGGAAAGTTTTTTTCAATCACGGACGGATCGAGCGGCGGCATATCCTCTGTTTTGATCGTGATCATGAGCGGTCTGTGATCCGAAGCGAACATCCATAGTTCCGGGACATGGGGAATGCGCGTCTTGGAGAGCACGACTTCAGGAAGCACCGCATGATTTGCGAATGCATAGTCTATCCTCCCATAGAGGTCTTCGGCGTTCCACCAGTGCGTCCAGGCGCAGGAATCGCTGTCGAGCGGGCGCAGATCGAAAAGCCTTTTGTCTGCGGGCTTATCCGAGGCGCGGAGCGTGATCATTGGATCTGTGTCGAAGCTGTCATTCATGTCCCCAAGCACGACAATGTTGGCTCCGGGCTCCTTGTCCTGTATTTCGTTGATGTAATAGCGCAAAAGCCTCGCCTCGTAGCGCCTCATGTCTGTCTGATTGTATCTCGGGTGAAATACCCTCGACTTGAGATGAGCTCCGATCACATGCAGTCTGTAGCCGTTTTCAAATTTGAAAACCGCGCGGGGAAAGCCTCTCTGCACTCCAACTTCCTCGGCAGGATAGGACTCCTTGTCCTTGGGCTTGATCTTGTATACCAAATCGTTTCTGCATTCCAAAGACTCCGGCGGGAATTTTGAAATGACAGCGATGTGTCTGCTGGAGTCAACTCCGCTGGTGAAGGCGCTGTATTGATACGAGAGCCCAGCCTTTTTCATGCGGGCGAGGAGATCGTCCAGCGCTCGCTGGGATCCCATTTCACCGGCGAGAAAAATGTCCGGATCCGCATTCTTTATTGATTTGACCAAAGACTCTTTTGAACTCTCGTCTTTTGGATTTCCCCCTTTGTCTCCCGGCATGAAATAATTGCAGGTATTGTGGTACATCACCGACACCTCTCCGGCATTGACTGCGCAGGAGAAAACGAAGAGGCATGCGACTGCGGCAAACATTGCCGGCGAGCTCAGGCGGGGGACTTCAATCTTCATCGCTGGAAAAAGTTTCATGCGTCTAAGATAACATGCTCCGACACATGGGCAAGCCTTGAAATGCTCATACTGTGTTCAGTTTTCGTTAGGCTGACTTGAAGCTCTTTGCGCCAGGAGGCTCGCAAGAAACAATTTTGCGTATTTCACGTGTTTCGTCTTCGAAGGCAGGAAAGAGCTTTTCAAGGGGCTCGCGATCGAAAGGAAGCCCCTCGAGATGCCGTGGTCGTCACGGCAAAACGGATCTACATCTTCGAATTCAAGCTCGACGGCAGTCCTGAAGAGGCCCTCGCCCAAATCCGCGAACGACAATACTTCGCCAAATACCAGGACTGCGGCAAGAAAATTGTCCTCGTGGGCGCAAATTTCAGCACACAAGTCCGCAACGTCGAGTCCCACAACTATGAAAGTTGTGGGAAAGGTCTGATAAGAACATCCAACCTTGCATATTTTCCAGTAAATGTCACGATAAATTCCTACGATTGCACAATCAAGGCGCAATATTGACTGGAAGGAAAAAAACTCCCCTTCAGAAAATTGCGGGGCAATTTTCATTAGATAATCTGGAGCGGAAGTCTGCGGAAAGACTTACGCCCAGATTATCTAGTGTCCTGTTTCCTAAATAACGATACTATGTCTCTTTAATAATTCAGATTAG
>DYRX01000021.1:16299-26387 GCA_020718525.1 Victivallis vadensis | reverse complement strand
GTGTCTCCGCTGATCGTAGTGGTCTGTCCGGCATCATTGAAATAGACAATCGCCGTTCCCGGGGTAAAATCTCCGCCCGAATGAGTCCAGTTCCCTCCGACAGTCATATTTGTGCCGTTGAGGATGAAATCTCCGCCTGAGAGGGTGAAGGCTCCGCTGACAGAAAGAGACGTGGTGGCAATTGTGTTGAACCAGCCGGAGCTTGTGAGGTTTCCGTTGAAAGTGAAGGAGCCGCCCAGAACGGAGCCATTGAAGTTTCCACTGGCGACAGTGTTGCCAGTTACATTTAGATTTCCGCCTCCAGTCGTGAAATTCCCACTGCTGGTAAGCCCGCCTGAGCTCACAGTTATCGCCCCCGTGCCGCCTGTGAAATTTCCGCTGTTCAAAATTCCCCCAGCCACATTGAGAGGCGAAGCGTTGCAATTGAATGTTGCAATGTTGGTGAATCCTGCCGACATGGCGACTATTCCGCCACCGCACCCGAATGTCCCTGAATTAGTGAAGGCTCCGCCGATTGTGACGTTGGCATTTCCTCCCGTGAAAGTTCCGCCGTTCCTCACTGCCCCGGGAATGCTAAGTGGAAAAGCACCCTGCGTGAAATTTCCTGCGAAATTCGCAGAATCAGTGCTGACGGTTCCTCCGGGATTGTATGTTTTGCCGCCTGCGACCCAGAGTTCGAATCCGGTTGCGAATGTCGCATTTCCGCCTGCAATGCTTATGCCTTCATCGTTCGCCCAGTCGGCATTGTCTATCGCATCAAGCTGTGCATTGGTTATTTCCGTTCCTGTCTGATGGGTCAAAATTATTTTCCCAGTCACCAAATCAAGTGCATTGGCACCTGTCAGCGGAGTGACGCCGTCAGAAACAGTGACAAGAGAGGCCTTTGTTGCCGTCACGCCCGGAATGAATGCCGCTACGACATCGTTCGGAGCGACGGTCTGATAGAGGGAATACTGTCCGCTCGCATTTGTCCAGGCGCAATGTATTCTCGAACCATTGACAGTGACTGCGACAGGGATTCCGGCTCCGACAGGAATCGTTTTTGCTTCGTCGGTGTAAACTGTTCCGGAAATTTGGAATGCGGGAGTCGCGGCGGGCCATTGAACAACATTGTATCTGTAGTTGTTGCTGACCGCATTCGTTCCATCGAAACGCCAGTATTCCATGGCATTGGTGGCAGTGAGTCGGACGGCAAGCATGGGGCGGACAAATTCCGTTCCTGCGCCCCTGCAGTCGTTGTTCCAGAAAAGGGAGGAATTTGCAAGGCTGAGGACGGAAGGATCAAGACTAAGTGTTCCGGTAAACGGCGATGTTCCTGTGCTCGTGAGCGTCCCGTTGCCCCTGAAAACTGTCATGAGCGGATTATAGATCACCCAGGCGACAGAATATTGCGACGCCGGCGTTGTCGCCCCGGTCTGAAGCTGAAATGAGAGCTGGTTGTAGGAAGAAATCCAAACCTGATGCCCGTATTCGTCGAGTCCATTCAATGCCGCAGTGTTTCTTTTCTGTACATGGACGAAAGCGTTTGTGGGAGCGACATTAGAGCTGAGATTCTCAGTTTCAACCGCTCCGGCCGCCGTATATTGATGCTGGATGCGCTGGACTGTCCAGTTCGAGCCGGTAAACTCGACAGCGGCATACGATACAACGATACCGTTGTTGTTTTGCACGCCTCGATCGAAGCGGATAGTAGTAGCGTTTGTCACCGAGGCCGTGACAAGATTTGATGCATAGTTGTTCGAAACGTTTCTAGGATCACGCACTCCAGTTACAAAGACCGCCAAGTCGGCGGTGTTGCTAGCGGCTGTTACGGTCGCGTTCTGACTTAAACCTGTTCCAGCAAAAGTCGAAACCCCCTGCCCTCTTACAATGAATTCATTCGCGCCGCCTGCACTACCGATGTACTCAATTATTTCCCAGTTCACCCGGGTCGTGTTTGTGCCATTGTTGCGCTGGATTATGATCTGGTTCACGCCGTTGAAACGGATATTGGCGCATGCCTGCCTTGCCTGCTGGCTGTTCGCGCCTCCCGCGCCTGTGTTCTGCGAGTTCGTGATGCACACGAATGCACTGTTGACACTGGCTACCGCTGTGAAGCTCGCTGGGGCGCTTAGAGTAAGAGTCGTCGTGCCAGCCGGCAAGGTGCTCACTCCCCGCTGAATCCTGAAATCCTGGGCTTCTGCGAAATTCGCAGAAAACAGCGCGAAAGTAAATAAAAAAAACAAAGCCGAATGGCGCAAGAGAGCGGCGGCATTTATTTTGCAAAAGTTTCTTCGATCCGCCTGATCTGTCAGAGCCGTCTGATCCGTCCGATATTTCTTAATTTCCATGTGCATCATTTGCCCCCTCATTCGCTTAAGAGTATTCTGAATCCGAGATTGTCAAATCCGCCAGCAGATCCGATATAATTCCTGGAAGCGGAACGACAGTTCATCGCGTAATAGCTCCAACTCCCGCCTCGTATCAGGCGAGCCTCGCCCTCAGACGCTCCGACCGGATCGTTCTGCGCCTGGTCCGTATAGTCTGCATAATAGTCCAGACACCATTCCCAGACATTTCCGTGCATGTCGTAAAGCCCCCACGTATTTGGGGTCTTTTCCCCGACTTCGCGATGTTTTTCCTCGAAGCTGTTGTAGGTGTACCATCCGAGCAAGTCGAGATTTGGACAATACGCTGGAGTTGTCAGATTCAAACCGCTGTTCAGAGCAGTTTCAGTTCCGGCTCTGCATGCATATTCCCACTGCGCCTCGGTCGGCAAATCAAAGGTAAGGCCGCACTTTTCGGAGAGAAGTCCGGCGAACGATGAAGCGGATGGAGAGCCAGACGGCCAAGTTCCACCTCGGACCTTGTTCCAGGACACAGTTTCAACTGGTCTTGAATCACCCTCATAACGGCTTGGATTCTCGCCCATCACATTTTCATACTGCACCTGGGTGATTTCAAAAACTCCCACGTAAAAATCTTTGCTCAGCGTGACTGAATGAGCTGTTTCGTTCGAGAATCTTCCGATCTCGTCTTCGGGTGAGCCCATTGAAAAAGTTCCTGCGGAAATTCTAGCCAGAACTAGTTTGACCGTCTTATATTCTTCATTATCAAGGAGATCCGACGGAAACGAATCGGAGTATTCGTAGGAGTAGCTTGCGGCGCCTGGTCCAGGCGAGAGATCAAGAATCACGCATTTGCCGCTGGAGACGCCAAGAACGACGACAGAGACTTTTCCGGTGTCAGTTCCGCCTTTTCCATCGGAAACCGTGTATTCGAAGCTGTCCGTGCCAGTGTAGCCGTTTTGAGGAGTGTAGCGCAGAAGCTTCGACCCGCTCAGTATTTCAACGCTTCCATGCGATGGGGAGGAGACAGAGGACACGGAGAGCGAATCGCCGTCCTCGTCGCTGTCATTTGCCAAAACATCAATCTCAACCGCCTGATTGATGGCGGTCGAAACGGAGTCGTTGAAAGCTATGGGAGGAGAATTTGCTGAAGAACCGCTAACCTTCACTGAAACGTCTGCCGAAGCTTCGAGCCCTTTCTCGTCTGAGACCGTGTATTCGAAGCTGTCCGTGCCAAGGTAGCCTTTCGTTGGCGTGTAGATTACTGTGCCGCTCGGGCCGATCTCGGCCTTTCCGTGAGCAGGATCAGAAACTGCCGAAATTTCAAGTTCGTCCCCGTCTGGGTCAGAATCGTTGTCAAGGACATCAATCTCGGTGGCAGTGTTCTTCTGGGTTTCAGCGGAATCTGGCTGAGGGGTCGGCGCAGTGTTGGCAGGCTTTACAATGACAGCCACATCTGCGCTGTCGGAGCCGCCGCGTCCGTCGGAAATAGTGTAGGAGAAGGAATCCGCGCCGGTGAACTCATAATGGGGGGCATATGTGATTTTTCCAGCTCCTGAGCTGATGCGCGCCTGACCGTTTGAAGGAGTGGAAACGGAGACGACAGCCATAGGATCGGAGTCCGGATCGCTGTCATTGAGAAGCACTGGAATTTCAACTTCAATGCCAGTCTTTGTTTCAGCACTGTCAGCGACGGCGACAGGAGGATTGTCTGGGGTTTCCTCGACTACGGCAATCACGACAGCGGCTTCGCTGGAGAGTCCGGCGGAATCGGCAATCTTGTACTTGAAACTGTCTTGCCCGAGATAGTCCGTTTCGGGAGTGTAAAGTATTGAATCTCCAGCAATGCTCGCCGATCCGTGAGACGGAGGATCAACAGAGAGCAGAGAAAGGGAATCTCCCTCAGGATCAAAGTCATTCGCAAGAACTGGAATTGTTATTGGGGTGTTCTTGAGAGTGCTAAACGAATCGTCCGAGGCGATCGGTGCCGAATTTGAAGCAATGAATTGAGCGACCGCTTCTCCGATCGAATTTTTCAGATGGAAGTCGTAGGATGCTCCTGGTATGAGTTTTGGCACTAGGAAATTCAGTTCGCTGATCCCGTTTTCATCCATGACGTTTTCAATGACCTTGCAGGCGCTTCGTTTTTTTCTTCCAGCAAGCTCGAGCTCGAACCATGTCTTCGGCTTCTTTTTGCCGAAATAGTCGCCATAGACAAAAATCTCCTGTCCGCGAACGCCATGATCTGGACTCATCTCCGAAATCGAAGGCGGCATCACCTGGAAATTGTCACTGACAAGAATGGGGGTTTTCTTTTCCTTGCCTTTCGGCAGGACATAAAGTTCGTAGGTGCCCGGTTCCGCCTTGGCAATCCATTCGCAAAGGATCTTGTTTGCGGGATAGTCCTTGGTCAAAACAGAAATGTATATTTTCTTGATTTTTTTCACCTCGATGCCGCGGACTGTTTTAGTTTCGGCTATGGTGGCGTAAACCTTGGGCTTGGCAGAAAAACTCTGAAGACCGACATCTTCCAGGGCATCAAGATGGAACTGAGAGCCCTGTGCTACAGAATATCCGGCAGGAATATCGGCAGTACGGACGCAAATTTGCGCGAATACAAAAATAGCTATCCCAACGAGTAGTTTCAAGTTTCTTTTCATGTGTATACACCTCCCTTAGGAATATTATACTATTTCAATCGGAGTAAATCAAGCGGAAAACGGGGAATCGGCATTTTTTTTACACCTGCCGCGCTCCCTCTGTATCTGGCGGTGTCTTTGCCGGAAAATCGGCGGAATCTGGGCAGGAATGCAAACAAGGTCTGTTTATGGGAAGCACCAGTCTTTCCGAGACTGGTCAGAGTCGTTTTTGGCAAAAGTGCCATACTATTTCGCAGCAGTCCTAAGCTGATTTCAACAACGGTCGAAGCAAAAAATCCAGCCGTAAATCTTCAAATGTATTTAATGTCGCTCCGGATCTCTGAAGGTCTGCGATAATGCGAAAACAGGATGAGACTGAAGCTACGGAGCGCAGTCCAGCAGAAAATTGATCGTTTCAGATCAGTTCGTCGGGGCGACCTTCAAACTGCTGTTGGGAATTTTCGCAGGACTTGTTTTTTCGACAGGAAGGGCGGACAAAAGCCTTTTAGCCGCGGTGTTGAGCTCGTAGAAGGTTTGGGGCTCGTAGGTATGCCCATTTGACAGGCGCTTCTCCTCCTTCAGGATGGACCAGTAGATGTAAAGTCCCGCAATTGGCGCTGTAATTCTAGATTTGAACCCGAACTCCCGATGCATGCTATTGAGTAAGGAGTCCATCTCCATGCCGGTCTTGGAGCTACGTCCATATTTTTTTCTTATCGCCCAGACGACACCTGCAAAAATAGAGGACAGAGAATCCGCGTCGCGCCTGATCCTGGTCCTTATGCGTTCGTCCGGATGGTCTTTGTGCTTCATATATCCGTCGAAAGTGGTCTTCACAAGCCTGGCGATGCTAGGTCCGTTCACCTTGAAATCACGGGTGAAGGCTTCTATGAGGTACTCCTCCTCCTTGCCCTTTTCAATGAACTGATGTTTGTAGTTGAGACGGAACTGGCCGTTCGCATCCGAGAGCGGACACTCCGACTCCGGCAGAAGAAGCCCCTTCTCCTTCATCTCCTGGTAGAATGGAGTTCCCTCCGTGGGAGTGTAGAGCATGAACTGGTGGAAGACCGTATTGTGCGCCACCGCGTGGTCTATGGCTTCGCCGATGTTTTCAGCGCAATGGTCTTCGAGTCCGATTATGGACGAGCCAAGAACCCTTATTCCGTTCTCCTGGAGCTTTTTCACCAGATCCATCGTGTCTATGTCATGGAGCTTTTCGTAGCGGCTGTTCTTTCCTTCTATTCCCATCCAGACCCAGGAAATCCCCAGTCCAAGAAGCTCGTCAATGCTGTAGTGCTTGAGTATCTGCGCCGAACTGAATATGAATATCGCCCAGCTCTTGCCGTGCTTTTTCATCAGCTCCAGGAGGCGCATCGCCCTGTTTTTGTGAAGAAGGAAATTTTCATCTAGAGCGAAGAAGGATTTGACATTGAGCTTTTTCTCCAGTTCGAGCATCACCTCGAAAAGCTGGTCGCCCGTCTCGTAGAAATGGATGATTTTGCCCTTGCCGCCAAAGAGGGCTGAAGTCGCGCAGAAATTGCATCCCATCGGGCATCCGACCGAGGGTATGAGTATGGCGGCGGTCTCCCCGGGCTTGTCAGGAAGGGCGACCCCCATGATTCTCGTGTTGAAACCGGAATAGACGGCGGGATGCTTGACGGGGGCGTTTTCATCCTGGCCAAGGAATCTCCTGAACCAGCGTATCCCCTCCCCCTTCACGACATGGTCCGCGCCAATGCGCTCCTTCAGATTGGCGATGCCTGCGATATGCCCTCCGACCACAAGGGTGGCATTCGGCTGAATTTCTCTGACTAACCTGCACATCTCCTTGAGCTTCATAAAGTTAGGGATTATAGAGCTGATCCCGACTATGTCATATTTGTTCTGCCGCAATTCTGCTATGAATCTGTCGCGCGTCGGAAAGTCCAGAAGCGTAACAGGTGCGGCAAGGTTCTCCTGAATCATCATCAGACCGAAGGAGCGATGGAACATTCTGAGCGAGAAGGCTCCCTGGACACGGGTCACCTGATTGTGGTAGAGCTCGATCGAATTGGATTCCATACTGCCGTATTCGTCCTTCTTCGAATACGGTCCGAATACGCTGGACAGAAGGATCTTTGCGCCGGACTTCAGCTCGTGGACGGGATGCTCGTCGTTCATTCTTCTCCTGCTGATAAATTACGCCATATAGTATGAAACCACTCTTAGAGCATCTGAAGACCAGGTCGGTAGGCGTTAAAGCGACAAGCTCAGTGATGCAATGACGAAGAACTGCAAAGAAGAGATGCGCAAGTCCGCCCCAGTTCCTTGGACAGAATTTCCAAAAAAGAATCGCACTCTCCCGGAAGGCGGACGAACCTCATCGGATCTTCCGCCATTCCGTTCCCGATGTGAATATACTCACTGAACCGATCTTGTCAAGCCTGCCTCGCAAGCGATCCGGACTCCGTCGCTAAAAATTCAGTCTAAATAAGCAAATTTCCTCAAATTCATCGTCATTTTGGAGAAAGCTCATGCACCGCCGGATTTTCAAGGCCAAGAATCTTGGGATACGTGCGGAAATGCTTTTTGACGAGACGCGAGAGACCGTCTTCTCCTTTTTCAGCAAGGATTCTTCTCCCTATTTCTTCAACTTTTGCGGACGCCCCCTTTGCAAGCTGGCATCCTGCGCCCTCCCCAAGCTTGACAAGCCCCCTTAGAAAAGACTCCCTGGCGAGGACGGAGGCGGCGGCTACTGCTATATCGCTTTCAGCCTTCGTCCTCTGGACAAGCTTTATTTTCTTCCCCTTCTCCAGCAAGGACTTGCAAATAAGCCTCTCGTTTCCAAATTTATCGGCGACAGCAGATTTGCAGTTTGGGGCCTTCTCGAGAAGGTTCTCGATCGCCCTGGCATGCCCCCAGGCGAGGAGCCGGTTGAGATTTCCAATTTTTTCGTACAGCCTGTTATAGGCTTCCGGACCGATGGAGACGATCGAAAAGGCACCTTTGACTGACGAGCGTATTATAGGCGCCATCTTGAGTATGGACTTGTCAGAAATCTTCTTGGAATCCCTCACTCCGGCTTTGAGAAGCTTAGGTCTGGCTTCCTCGTCGACAAAAACAGCGGAAATCACCAGAGGACCAAAAAAATCTCCCTTGCCTGATTCGTCAATGCCGGCATGCGCCTCATAGGGGGCATCTTCCTCTGTTTCGACCGCCGGCTTCTCGTCATAGTTCAGAACCAGCCTCGAAAGGATCTCCGGCTCAAGATGGAATGTGATGAAATCGTAGGCTTCCGCACCCTGAAGGCAAAGCTTGCCGGATTTGTATGCGCAAATCTTGGTTTTCCCCTTCGAAGCCTTCCAAAAGGCGTATTCAAGGGTTGAGAATTCCCATCCTCGTCCGTCAAGATGTTCTTTCACCCTGCAAATTTCCTCTCCGCTGAGCTCGAAAACAAAAGATGTGGGATTTTTGTTTTTCATATTTGATATTTCGCTCCATGGAAATAAGTTTAGCTTCTCAGCCGCATTTGGGCAGAAACGTTGCGCGCGACGCCTAAATATCGCCCGGAACAGTTCAATATTCAACGCAGGGCAGTGAATTTGAGAAAACTAATAGTGAAATTCTTCCAGAAGGCGCTTCAAGTATCCGTCGCGCTCTCCTGCCTGCTTTCCCTTTTTCCTTCTGGCGTCTCTGCATTGGAGATTCCGGAGCTTTCGAGAGAGCGCCTGAACAAGATCATCAGCATCATAAGCCGCTACAAGAAGGACAAGGAGAATCCGAAAGATCCGTTTGTAAAGGAAACAATTTTGAAGGAGATTTCGGAATTCGTTGTGCTCGAGCCCGACGCTGAAATCAAGAATCTCCAAAAGGATGAAGTCAAGAACGAGGTGTACAAAAAGGTTGCGCTCAGGTATCCGGACAGCCACAAGGTTTTTGAAGACAAGACAAAGGCCGAGGCTGAAAAGATCTTCAGGATGGCGAAGCTCAACGAATATCTCTCAGTCAAATACCGCAAGGGGAACAATACCTACACCCAAGAAGGGGTTTTCTACGAATACGGATTCGGAAACAGAAGCGTCAAAATCGGTTCATCGTTCATCTCCGTCGTGGATCTCTTCGACGATGACAGGGTCAAGTTCGACGAATCATTCAATAAAAAGAAGAAATCAGAGTACATCAACTCCAAAATTGGCAACTATTATAAAATCAAGCAGAACTACACGACTGAAGTCTTCAATGAAATCCAGAGACAGCTCTCGGCGGACAACGAGCGGAACGGATATATCTACGCCTACAACAAATGGAGATCCGCCAAGGAAGTGACACTCTCCCTCATTGACGAGATTGCCGGATCCCAGCCAGAACCCGACACAAAGATTGTTGCGGATGCAGGCGGAGCAACAGCAACCCCAGGCCAGGACACGACAGCCAAGCCTGATGCCAAACAGACGGCGGGGACTCAAGACCCGGCAGACAAGCCTCAAAACGGCACTGGCGAAGCTGGACTTGCAGGAACGGATGCCAAAAAATCAGATCTGAAGCGCAAGGCAGAATCCGAATGGATGAAGATAGCCAACACGTTCCCGGGAATAGACGGAGATCAGGGATACAAGCCATTGCACTGGTTCGAAACGGAGGAAAATGCGAAAATCATCCTCGAAAAGGAATTGGACAACTCTTCAAATTCTGAAGTCAAATACATCAAACACCCAGAAAAAAGCCCCATTTCTTCCATAGATCTCCACTTCTTCCACGGATACTTCTGCAAAGTCGTCATACATTACCGCCTGGCAAAAACTCAGGAGGCGATGTATCACATTGTCCAGTCCATCCGCGACAAATACGGCCCTCCTGACCAGGAAAAGGAGACGGCGGTCGTCGAGGGCGGAGATCCTGCCGCGCCAGCTCCAGAGCCGGCTCCGCCACCGCCTGAGGGCCAAGCTCCGGCAGAGGAGCCCCCTCCCCCGCCGGAAGAGACCTTCACTTGGACTGGCAAGGTGACAAAAGGCACATTGTACATCCGACGCAATCCTGACGGCTCGCTTGCTCAGATGGATTTCATCAAGGAAAATCCAGCCGTTCAGGAAGTCATAGGAGAGGAGCTTGAGAAAGAGCGGAAGAAGAAAGAACAGGAAGAGCG
>DYRX01000021.1:0-16199 GCA_020718525.1 Victivallis vadensis | reverse complement strand
ACAAGCAGTGGCATATCAAAAATTGAGCTCTCACACGAAGTCGGAAGGGAAGACGAGGAAAAGCTTCTTCAGACTGCGACCATGCAAAAATATCCTGACCCTCCGCAGGAGCCAGCAAAGCCACTCATGCAGTCAATTCTGAAATCTGAAACGCTCGCACCTGGAACAGTGATCAGCGGATATGAAATCATCCGCATCATAGGTTCAGGGCAATACTCCACAGTCTATCTTGCTTTTCAGAAGTCGGTCAACAGGACTGTCGCGCTGAAGGTCTTCAACCGAAGATACCGCTCAGAACGTGCGCTTGAGTCCTTCACAAAGCAGATTCAGATCATGGGAAGGCTACAGCATCAGAACATACTGCCATGCTTCGACGGAGGGACAATAGAAGATCTCTGCTACATATCCATGCTCTACGTTTCCGAAGGAACCCTCTCAGACAAGATCCAAAATTCAGCACCCCTCGACGAGAAGTACGTCCTTTCCATAATGAAAAAATGCAGTGACGCCCTCTCATACGCGCTGGATGAGCATGGCATCATACATCTCGACATAAGACCTAAAAATATTCTGTTCAGCGACAGCGGAGAGTCGATGGTCTCCGAACTGGGGCTGTCTTCATGGTTCACTTGGGCATATCAGATGAACAGAAACAACTACCTCGGAAATCCATCGTACACTTCGCCCGAACAGTCCCTCGACCAGTCCCTGGACTGGAAGGCGGATCAATACACGCTCGGCATCATCTTCTATGAATGCTTCGCCGGGAAAGTCCCCTTCCAGGCAGACAATGCCTACAACCTCATTGCAAAGCACAGAACTGAGCCTATCGTTTTCCCGGGTCAGATTTCCATAAGCGATGAGACAAAATCAATAATATTGCAGATGACGGCTAAAAATCCAGGCGACAGATTTTCCTCCTGGCCGGCGATTTCAAACGCCGTAGAAACCGCTCTCAAAGGTGGCGAACCTAAATTGAAGCAAGTTCAAGCCCCGCCGCAAAATCAGACGCCGAAACCGCCCTTGCCTGCTTTCCAAAAGACTTCGACTGCCGCGCCTCCTCTCAGGATGTCAGCAGGCGCTGTGTCTCAGCAGAAAAAATTGATGATTCCCGTGCCAAAAAAGAAGTTCCCCATCATAGCGCCGAAAAAACCATGAATCCAAGCTTCGAGTGCATGCCGTGCATTTTGGGACACTTGGTAAGATCAGTTAAAAACAGTCAGGCAAGCCCCGGCGACCGCAAAAAAATAGTGTCTGATGCCCTCGCCTTCATGTCGGAACACGCGTGGAATCTCCCCCCTCCTCTCATGGCAAGAAAAATTGGGATGATGATTTCTGAATGCTCAAACATCAAAGATCCCTACATGGAAATAAAAGACCTCTCCACGGAAAAGGCTCTTTCACTCCTTCCTAAGATGAAAGAAATCGTGAAAAAGTCCCCTGCCCCCTTCGAAAGCGCTGTCAGAATTTCAATAGCAGGAAATATCATTGACTTCGGCGCCAACCACAATTTCAGCCTCGACAGCGTCCAGCATGAAATAGACAAATCAATGACTCTCCCGATTGATCTCGCCGCAGTGGATCTCCTTGAAAACAAGATGCGCTCCGCAAAAAAAATACTCTATCTCGCAGACAACTGCGGCGAAGCCGTCCTCGACAGGCTCCTTATCGAGCATCTTAGAGAAAAAATAATTCTAGCAGTCAAAGGTGCCCCAATCCTCAACGACATGACCCGCAGGGAGGCGGCAATGTCCGGCTATGAAGATATCTGCGAGATTATTGACACAGGAGACTCGACACCGGGCGTCTGGCTCGAATACAGCTCTGAAAATTTCAGAAAGATATTCTCCGAAGCCGATCTCATTGTCTCAAAGGGACAGGGCAACTATGAAACCCTCTCCGACTGCGGAAGGCCAATCTTCTTCCTTCTCAAGGCAAAATGCGCCGTCGTCGCCTCCCATTTGAAGACTGAAATAGGAAGCCTCAACATCATCCCTCACAATATCGCCTGAAAAATATAAAACCCTTGCAATAACGCGCCATCTCTGTCCGTTCTATACTCCAAGGAGATCAAATGGATTCCGACGAAGAACTGATTCACCGATTCCTAGGGGGCGACATGATGGCGTTCGAACAGCTTTACTCGAAGTACAAGAGTCCGCTCTATTCCTTTCTCTACAACATGCTGGAGGGAAAAAAGGAACTGGCTGACGATATTTTCCAGCAGACCTGGCTGAAAATCATCTCAAAACTGCCCTCATACAGGGACGAATGCAAATTTCTTCCGTGGGCAATGCGCATATCGAGAAATCTCGCAATGGATTTTTTCCGCAAATCAAAGAAAGAAGTCCTTCTTGACTTCTCGGATCCTGTCAACAGCGAGATTCAGGCGGTCAGCGAAAGACCCTGGAAGGAAATGGACAGGAAGGAAATCGCTTCAGCCCTCGGAAAATGCCTCTCAAAACTCCCGATCGAGCAGAGGGAGACATTCGTCCTCAGGCAGGATGAAATCAGCTTCAAGGAAATAGCCGAGATGCAGGGCGCATCAATCAACACTGTGCTGGCAAGGATGAGATACGCACTGCTGAATCTGAGAGACTGCCTTTCCAGGAGCGCACTATGAGTTGCAAATCTAAAAATACGATGGTAGAAGATATCTCGCAAGCCTCTGCGCCTCAGCAAGATATGCCGCATATTTTGCACGGGGACCTCGATCTTTTCGAATCCGGAATTGGAAAGATCTACCTGTCTTGCAGAAAAAAACCTGACACTGAACTTGATTTGCGCATAATCCATATGGCACGCAATCTCCCAAAGCCCAAAAGACAGAGCATCCTTTCAAAAACTGCGGTCCGCATCGCCCTGATTTCCCTCTCGACTGCCGCATCTGTCGCAATTGTATTCTCAGTTCTATTTTTTCTACATGCCAATAAAGCGCAAAGCCCGAAAAGCGCCAGCAGTCCAATCCCGCAATTGAAATCCGTCCACCCCGCGGAACAGCGTCTCAAAATCGGCAGATGGGACGATCTTGACATGTCAGGCGACATCGAATCGCTGACATTGGACATTCAGATAGGCGGACTGGAGCTCACGGAAAGAGTGCCTTATTCGTCTGAAACCATCTCGAATGAAATCGAACAGGACGAGCTGTCAATATGAATTCCACAAAGATAAGGAGCTGTAAATGAATCCCGGCAGAATCCCATTGAATCGCAATTTCTTCGCATGCAAAGCCCCGCTGGCACTCCTGGCAACGGCTCTCCTGCTTTTGGCTTCGGAAGCCTTTTCCCAAAACCAGGAGCCCTTGAGCCTCAAGCAGAAAAAAACTGAGTTCCAAGACGGTAAAGAAAGGCCGGAAAGAAAAAAATGGCAGGGAGCCCCAGAACATCGCCCCGGCATGGATTCCTTAGACAAGGAAAACTTCCAATTCGAAAGATTGAAATTTTTAATATCCTCGCTCAGCCCGGACGACCTGCAAAAGCTCAAAGAACTTTCAGAAAAAAGCCCTGAAGCCTTCAGAGAAGCAATCGAAAGACGATTCGCTGACAGGCGTTTGAACAGCAACGAGGACGAGAAATCCGTATCAGACGCCGTCCGCGAATTTCGCGAAGCCAAAGACGGCGAAGCCAAAGAGAATGCAACGAAAAAGCTCTCTGCCGCACTGAAAAAGCAGTTCGACAAAAAAATGGATTTGAATAAGAAACGCATAGATCTCGCTGAGCAGAAACTCAACGAGCTCAAAAAGAAATATCAGGATCGCATGGAGAAAACAGACGAAATCATTGATGACAAAATCAGCGAGCTGACAAAAGATCCCTCCCTTGCCTGGTAGATGGAGTCCTTTGTCAGCCAAGAAATATACGGTACAAATATCCTCGTCCACCTTGGCGGATTGAGTTCTTTTGATGTAGCTTCGCTCCCTTCGAGAGCCTTCGATACCTCGGGATCGGCGGTCTCTCAGAATATGGAGCAATTCCCAAAATCTCCGCAATCAAAATGTAACGACTGAATGGCGGGAAAAGCGGCAAATTATTGCTCTTGTCCGAATTTGAAGGGAACAGCTTCGACTTGAAATCCTTCTTCTGAAAAAGTGGCAAGAAGGCCGGAATCGCCGATAAGATGTCCAGCGCCGACCGCGATGAAGACTCCGCCTCCTGCAAGTGGATCCTTTAGTCTTTCCATAAAGAGCCTGTTTCTGCCGGTGATGATGCCAACTTCATATTTTTCTTTAAGATTTTCCGAAAAGGTCTCTTCCTTCTCAGCAAAAAGCCTCACAATGTCGTTCAGATCCTGAGCGAGATAGGCGTTCATGAGGGCATCAATCGTTGGGAATCCGGCTTCTGCTTCTACGATGGCGTCCCTCAGCATTTCCGTCTGCTCGTCTGCAGTGAAGGAGTCTAGAAGAGCGGTCTGTTCGGCTGGGCTTTCGAGGCCTTCGCAGTTTTTTCCCATCATTTGCGCCTGCTCAAAGATCAGCATGTCAATGCTTTTTTCATACGAGCTCCTGGGAAATGATATCAGCAGAACCGCCGCCCACACTTTCATCCGTCCGATGAATTCACTGCTGAACTGCGGGCAATGGTCTGCCGAAACATGCAGGAGTCTCGAATAAAGGTCTGCGCCGATTTCAGTTTCGAGGCTTCTGCCTTGGGGCAATATCATCGCCCTGGACATTTCCATCTGGCTTTTTGCGTCTGGCCTGATCTCCGTGTAGATGGTGTTGCATAGGCTGATTGATTCGAGAAGCGGCCCGGGAAGCTTTTCAAATTTACGGTCGGGAATATGAACTGTCCCAAAAAGAAAAGATGTCTTTCCGTCCTTGCTCAATTTCCAGAGCAGGGAATTTGCCGGGGGCGCATTCTTGTCGCACGAACTTATTGCGAGGATACAGAGCACGAAAAGTCCCTTCCGAAAGCTTTTTATTTTCATTTTCACGTGTCTTGACCTTGAATCAGGCTTGCCCAGCGCTAGATTATCCGTTTTTTCAATTCGCCATGGTGGCGGGCTATTCTGTTACTCTATCCTTTTTGTAAGGGTGCATCAAGGGCAATATGAGAGAAAAAGAGCAAAAAGTCGGAAAGCTTGAGCAACTGCAGGACAACTATGTGCTCAAGACCTATGCCAATTATCCTGGCGTGATGTTTGCGAAGGGCAAAGGTGTCAAGCTTTGGGACAGCGACGGGCGCAAATATCTTGATTTTGCATCCGGAATCAGCGTATGCAATCTTGGGCATTGCCATCCTTCCGTGACGGCTGCCATCAGGAAGCAGGCGTCGAAGCTTGTTCATGTTTCGAATCTTTATCTGAATGAAAAACAGCCGGAGCTCGCCGCGAAAATTGTTTCAAACAGCTTCGATGGAATGGTATTCTTCTGCAACAGCGGAGCCGAAGCGAATGAGGGGCAGATCAAGCTTGCGAGAAAAAGAGGTAACTCCTGCGGAAGAAACAAAATCATTGTGATGCAGGAATCATTTCATGGCAGAACTCTTGCAACTCTCGCGGCGACGGGCAGAAGCAAGTATCGCGAGGGTTTTCAGCCCGACATGCCAGGCTTCATACATGTCCCCTTCAACGATCTGCAGGCGCTTGCCGCCGCCGCCGCCGACCCGGCAGTCTGCGCCGTCCTTCTGGAGCCAATCCAGGGAGAAGGCGGAATTGTTCCGGCAAAGGAGGAGTACCTGAACTCCGTGAGACAGCTCTGCGACGATCTCGACATTCTTCTACTTTTTGATGAAGTCCAGTGCGGAATGGGAAGAACTGGCAGGTATTTTGCCTGGCAGAACTATGGCATCGAACCCGACGCATTCTCTCTTGCAAAAGCTTTGGGCAACGGATTCCCGATAGGAGCTTTCGTTGTCAAAAGAAAACATTGTTCCGTGCTTGGTCCCGGCACTCATGCGAGCACTTTCGGAGGAACGCCTCTTGCATGCGCCGCGGCATGCGCGGTTTTTGATGCGATCGAATCCGAAGATGTCTTGGAAAACTGCCTGAAGCAGTCGGAATACCTCTTTGCCGGGCTTAGAGACATTGCCTCATCCGTCGGAGGGATAAAGGAGGTCAGAGGCAAGGGGCTCATGATTGGTCTCGAAATGGAAGTGCCGGCAGGCGAGCTTAGAAAATTGGCGGCCGAGAAGGGTCTGCTGGTCCTTACTGCGGGCGAAAATGTCCTCCGCCTCCTGCCGCCGCTAGTGATTGAGAAAAAACATTGCGACAAGGCACTCTCGATTCTTCGGGTTTGCCTGTCCAATATGAGGAGTGGGGTCTGATGCAAAAAGATCTTGTTTCGATACAGGAAGTCACCGTCGAAGATCTCCGCAGGATATTCGAGATCGCGACGAAGATGAAGTCTGAGCGTCCAAGCTATCCGCTCAAGCATCTGCAGGGGAAAAGCATCGGGTTGATCTTTTCGAAAAGCTCGACGAGAACAAGAGTCTCCTTCGAGGTTGGCATCAGGGAGCTTGGTGGCGCCTCAATATTTCTCGATCAGGCAGATCTCCAGCTTGGGCGAGGAGAAACGATCGCCGACACTGCGCAGGTGCTGAGCCGCTATCTGCATGCGGTGATCATAAGGACTCATGAGCATGCCGAGCTGGTCGAGTTTGCAAAATTTTCGACGATTCCGGTCATAAACGCCCTCACAAACATGTTCCATCCATGCCAGATCCTGACCGACCTCTTCACAATGAACGAGTACAGCGAAAAGCTCGAGGGTGTGAAGATGGCATACCTGGGAGACTGCGCAAACAACACCTCGAATTCGCTTATCCTCGCCGCAAAGCTTTCCGGATTTGATCTTGTTCTGTCCTCCCCCGAGGAATATGCGCCGTCGAAGGCGATGATGGACTACTCCGGTCCCGGGAACGGCTCGGTCGCCTGGGAACCTGATCCGTTCAAGGCCGTCAAGGGCGCAGACTACATCTACACCGATGTCTGGGTCAGCATGGGCTACGAAAAGGAGACGGCGAAACGCAAGAAGGCGCTGATGCCCTACCAGGTCAGCCGCGAGATCGTCGAATCCGCTAAATCAAACGTCAAAATCATGCATTGCCTGCCTGCAAAGCGCGGGGAGGAAATCAGCGACGAAGTGATTGACGGGCACAGCTCGATCGTCTTTGACCAGGCGGAAAACAGACTGCATGTCCAGAAGGCAATATTGGCATTGCTTCTCGATGAAAACTGTCCATGAGCACAGAAGCGGAGCATGAATTTGGAGCTTGATAAAATGATTTGTATTCTTCGGCGAGGCGCTAGATGAAGCACATCCGTCTTCTGAGAGAATTTGCGCGGCGGCCCAAGGAAGTCGGGATTGTTTTTCCCAGTTCCGAAAGGCTGGCGAAGACGATCACATCCGGGCTGGACATCGAAAATGCGCGCAAGATTGCTGAAATCGGTCCCGGCACGGCAGTTTTTACACCGCACATTCTCAAAAGACTCCACAAGGACGCAAAATTTTTCGCGGTGGAAAAGAATGACAAGCTCTGCGAAATGTTTGAAAAGAAGTTTCCCGGCGTAAAGATCTACAACGGCGACGCCTTGCACATCCGCGAGCTTGCCCGAGACCAGGGTCTTCCGGGACTGGATGTAGTTGTTTCAGGGCTTCCGTGGGCGCTTTTTCCGCTGAGGCTCCAGATGGGCATACTGAAGGCGGTCTCCTTGTCTCTGACGGAAGGAGGCAGGTTTGCCACATATGCCTATGTTCAAGGAACAGTCCTTCCAGGCGGCGTGAGGCTGAAAAAAATTCTCTGCAGATATTTTTCCGAAGTGAGGACTTCAAAGATTGTCTGGTCCAATCTCCCCCCCGCATTTGTCTACAGATGCAAAAAATAAAAGTGAAAAAAACTTTTTTTCAATTGACTAATCGAGCCTTGATGCTATCTTTTTAGCCCGAGTGACGGATAAGCCCCTGTTTCTGCTGTCTCATACAAGGCGGAGAGGAATGGCGTTTGTTTGTCTTTTTCGGCGGAGCGTGTCCCAATAGGGATTCGATGATGTCGAGGGTTGGTAGCTCAGTTGGCAGAGCAACGCCCTTTTAAGGCGTGGGTCCCGGGTTCAAATCCCGGCCAACCTACCATTGTTTTTCAGAGAATTTTCATATAATCCATCAAGGAGTCGCGGAGATGAGCAAGGTCTGTGAAATATGCGGAAAAACTAAAGTTGTCGGCGGAACGGTTGTCAGACGCGGACTCGCCAAGAAAAAGGGCGGAATAGGAATGCACGTCGTCAAGAACAACACCAGAATTTTCAGCCCGAACCTGCAGACTGTGCGCGTCAAAGACGGGAAGTCGGTCAAGACCATCAAGGTCTGCACACGATGCATCAAGTCGGACAAAATTACAAAGGCCTGATTCCGATGTGAACTGCGACAAGACAAACCCCTTTCCCCGCAGAAAATTCTTTGCCGCCTTCTTTGCTGGCGCGTTGTGGGGGGGGATTGTCGTTTTCGTGTTCCTGGTGCTCTATCTGAGATACGCTCTCATCAGAGAATATCCATGCCGCGCTGGCAGTCCGGACTCGGCCAGGATAATCGCCGACAGCGCGAGAGCCGCTGGATGGCAGGCGAAGAAGCCCGCATGCGTGCTTCCAAAATGCTCAGACTCCTCTCCCGTCGTTCAAATCTCGCTCTGCAATCTGAAATATGCCCAGTCTCTTGTGGACGATCCGGATTCGAAAAAAACTTCCGCCATAATTCCGTGCACGCTTGCAGTCTACACAAAAGCCGATGGAAAAACTTATCTGAGCAGGCTTGACACGAGGCTTCTCGGCATCATTCTTGGTGGTTCGGCAGGACGCATCTTCGCGTCTAAAATAGCCCCGGAACAGGAGGAGATAATAAGGAACGCCGTGGAATGAATCTGAGAAACGCTCTTGTCCCGAAAGGCAACAATTTCGGCACATTTCAGGGCGTGTTCCTTCCTTCCATACTGACCATCTTTGGCGCAATATTGTTTCTGAGGGCAAACTATGTGCTTGGAGAGGCGGGGCTAGACGCTTCGCTCATCATATTGTCTGTCGCCACAAGCATAACAATTTCAACAGCGCTCTCGATTTCAGCGCTTTCGACAAACACCCCTGTGCGCGGGGGCGGAGTCTATTATCTCATAAGCCGCTCGCTGGGCCCCGGCTTCGGTGGCTCGATCGGCATAACCCTATTTTTCGCGCAGACCCTTTCCATTCCGTTCAACATCTGCGGCTTCGCTGAGGCACTTGTCAACGATGTCTCAATCCTGAAGCCTCATTACATGGCGATTCTCCTTGTCAGCGGAGGACTCATTTTCGCCATAACTCTTTCCGGCGCAGACATCGCCATGAAATTCCAGTTCATCGTTTTCATAGTGCTTTTTCTCGGTATCTTCGCGTTCATGTCAGGCGCATTCTCGCATTTTTCGATGGAAAGGCTGATTGAGAACGTAGAGCCGTCTGGCAACTCGAACATGTTCATCCTTTTCGCCCTTTATTTTCCTGCCGCAACAGGAATGATGGCGGGCGTAAACATGTCAGGGGATCTAAAAAATCCGGCAAAATCCATTCCGCTCGGAATCATTGCCGCCGTCTTTGTGGCGTTTTTAACCTACTACGCGCAGTTCCTCGTATGCGCCGGTTCCTTCTCCCGATCCGACCTTGTCTCAAAACCATATACGGTCCTGGTCGAAAATTCTATATTCGGTCTTGGCTGGCTCGTGACAGCAGGCGTTTCTGCGGCGACAATCTCCACTGCCATGGGGCTCTCCCTCTGCGCCCCGAGGGTTCTCCAGGCATTTTCAAGCGACAAGATCATTCGCGCCTTTGATATTTTTGCGAAGGGAGAGGGTGTCAGCAACGAGCCTAGAAGAGCGGCAATCCTAACATTCGCCATTGCCGCCGCCGTGCTTGTCTGGGCCGGCATGAAAGGAGTTTCCTCCGACAACATGAGTCCGGTGCTCAACATCACCGCCGAGATCGCAACCATGTGCTTTCTTTTTACCTACGCGATGATCAACGTCGCGGCATTTGTCGAGTCCTTCGGATCTAACCCATCTTTCCGTCCAAAATTCAAGCTCTTCCATTGGTCATTCTCCCTCTATGGAATTATTGCCTGTGTCGCATGCGCCCTGCTTATAAACGTCTATGCCTCCGCAATCGCCATGGCACTGATTTTAGCAATATTTCTATACCTGCGCAAAAGCGAACTCGAAGTCAGCTTTGGCGACGCAAGAAGGGGCTTCGTCTATTCGCGCCTGAGACAGAGCCTCATCCAATTGGCGGCACTGCCAGTTCACTCAAAGAATTGGAGACCAACGATCACCGTGCTGTCCGAGGGAAAATCCCAGCACCACGGAATGCTTGCGGAACTCGCAGTCCTCCTCGAGAGCGGCAGGGGGCTTGTCAGCCTCGCCAAATTTGAGCAGGAAAGCGGGATTCCCAAAGGCTCTGACCGCGAAAAGGAGATCGCCGCACTTAAAAAACATTTTGGCAGGGCAACTCCAAGCCTTTTTCCAGAGCTGATCCTCTGCGAGGACATGGAAAATGCCTTGCCCATCTTCATCCAGGCGCAGTCCTTCGGTCCGCTCAAGTCGAATATTTTTATGATCGAGTATGACAAATCAAGCGGCGCGGACCGCTTCATACGCATAGTCAGAACAATTATTAAAAGCGGAAAAAGCGTCATTGTACCGATGAATTTCAACAATCTCCACTATGTCAGACATCACAGCGGTTTCATTGACATCTGGTGGAGGGGATACGGCAATGGCTCTCTCATGCTGATCCTCGCCTATCTTCTAAATAGAAACAGCATGTGGAAAACAAAGAAAATCCGCATATTGAGGCAGGTATCCGAAGAGTCAGATCAGGAAATGGACAGAAAAGGCATGCAGGCGCTCATAGATTCCGCCAGAATTGAGGCGGATGTCAAGATAATTTCTGAAAACCTGCCGTTTTCAGAAATTTTAAGAAAGGAATCTGGCAAATCAAGCATGATCTTCCTAGGATTCAAAGTGCCGGAAAGCGACGATCTCAACGAAAAGTATCTCAATTCCGCAACTGAACTCTCCCGCAATATGCCTCCCATCCTCTTTGTCCGCTCAAGCGGCGAAGCCGATCTGATGAGCTGAACATTTAGCTCCGAACTCCCATCTCTCCTCGCTGTCATCGGAATCATCATGAGAAAAAAAGCATAATATTGAGCTCGCCCCCCTTTCATATTTATCATCATACGCTAGATTATCCGGCTCAGAATTGTTCTTAAACGGTCTTAAGTCAAATGGAGGTTCTCAGATGGAAGGCTATAAGCTTGAATTTTATGTTCCGGACACCCATACGGAAAAAGTGAAGATGGCAATTTTCGAGGCTGGTGCCGGGAGAATGGGCAACTACGACTGCTGTTCATGGCAGACCAGCGGCAAAGGCCAGTTCCGCCCCTGCGAGGGAAGCTCTCCCTTCATCGGCAACAAAAACAGCATCGAAACCGTCGCAGAAGTCAAAGTAGAACTCGTTGTCTCCGAGGACTGCATTTCCAAGGTGATCGAAGCCCTCAAAGATTCGCACCCCTACGAAATGCCGGCATACCAGTATTGGAAGGTCTTCATGGCAGACCCGGTCGAAGCCTGCGAAGAGGAAGACGACGATGAGGAGCTTCCGCAGAACTCCGACGAAAATGCGCCCCCGGCAGGACAGCAAGTCTGATTTTTTCGCTGAAGCTGTTGACACGTGGCGTTCTAGCCCGACTGCTTTGGATCGAGCCACCGCCTCGTCGGTAGTACGGATCCAGTAAACGAACACAGTTTACTGAATACGTACTTGGTGTATGGACTTTTTCATGTTTTGTAAAATCCTTTACCGCGTCATAAAAGGTGGGCAATTTGTTTATAGCGACCCTCTTTGAAAGCCCCAGCTTCTTCTTCATGGTCGTGACGCTTGTCGTCTTCTCGATATGCTGTCACGAATACGCCCATGCCTGGATGGCTCTCCGGGAAGGCGACGACACCGCCGCCATGCTTGGACATCTGACTCTCAACCCGCTCAAGCAGATGGGAGCTCTTTCTCTCATCATGCTCCTCCTGCTGGGGATAAGCTGGGGCTCCGTTCCTGTCAACCCCCGCAAGATGAGGCACAAATACAGCTCGGCACTCGTCGCCTTCGCAGGTCCGCTCGCAAACCTCCTCCTCTTTCTCCTCTTTTCAATCCTCTGCGCAATAGCCGAAGCCAAAGTTTCCGGAACTCTTAAGAATTCTGCGTTTGCCTTCTTTTTTCTGGGAGCATCCTTCAACGCTATCCTCTTTATCTTCAACATGATGCCGATTCCCATACTTGACGGCTTTTCCATCTTTTCCTATCTCTTTCCAAGCATATACAGATTGAACAGCGAATTCCGCAACGCAATGATCTTCCTTCTCTTCATGTTTGTTTTTCTTAGCTTTGACAAGATTCAAAAGCTCGGATTCGGAATCACTGCCGAATTTCTCAGACTTCTGGCATTTTTCCTTTGATTTTTATTTCTCGAAACATGTCTGTCGGATAACGGTGAAATTGACAAAGATTCGAGGTGGGGGCAGCTTGTGAGTACGGTATATGGCCAGCCTGGAGGCGAGCAAAGATTCTGGAAGATTCTTCTTCCCATAGTCATGACCCAGTTTCTCGGCGTTTTCAACGATCACGCCTACAAGATAATAGTAGTACTTGCCGCGAGCGCAGCAACCGCTTCCTACGGAGAGAACACGGCCCTCCTGGCATTTATAACCGTCGCCTACGCATTGCCTTTCATCAGCATTCCATCTCTCGCAGGCTATCTTGCCGACAGATTCTCAAAGCGCAATGTTCTAGTCCTGGCGAAATTTGCCGAACTGCTGATCATGCTTGCGGGAACTCTGGCGTTTGCGAAATTCGCAGACTGGGGAGTCTGGCCACTCGCCTTCATAATGTTCTTCATGGCGGCGCAGAGCTGTTTTTTCAGCCCGGCATACAATGGAATTCTTCCGGAAAATTTTTCAGAGAAACTGATTTCACGTGTGAATGGGATTTCCGGCATGCTGACCATGTTCGCGGTCATCATGGGCATGAGTCTTGGCATACTCATCAAGTCGGCTTTTCCTAATCTCAGGGACTGCGGGCTTGTTCTTTCCGCGATTTCTCTTCTAGGCTTCATCTTTTCAATGAGAATAATTCCCGGACTGCCTTCCGCCCCCGACTCAAAATGGGACTGGAATATTTTCAGGCAATATGTGGAGGGCTTCGCGCTCATAAGAAAAAAAAAGGCAGTATTTCTTTCAATACTAGGCGACGCATATTTTGTAGGAATGGGAACTGCGGTGCAGTCCCTTTTGCTGGTCTATGGAAAATTCTCGCTCGGAATGAGTTCTGACGCGGCTCTCGGCCTGCTCCAGTTCTGCCTTGCCATCGGCATGGGTGCCGGATGCTATTTCGCCGGCAGGCTTTCCGGACGCAAAGTGGAGCTTGGACTAGTCCCCATAGGCGCGGCAGGCGTTTCCATTTTCCTTGTCCTTTGTGCCCTGCTGCCCGGCTCTCCAGTCAATCTTCCTGCGCCTTTGTCAACAATCTTCTACCCATGGCTGAATCTGCACATATTTCTCCTTGGGATCTTCGGCGGATTCTTCATCATTCCGCTCAGGGCGTATCTCCAGCAGAAGAGCGATCCTGTCTGCAGAGGAACCATCATCGCAAACGCAAATGTACTGTGCTTCTCCTCGATACTCCTCTCGGGACTGCTCATGTTTCTCCTCACGTCCGGCGGGGACCATGAATGCACGGCAAAAAATATTGTCAGCTCATTTTGTTTTAAGATCAGCCCCGACCGCATCTTCCTCTCTCTCGCGCTTCTCACAGTGCTCGTAACTGTCTATGCGGCGCGAATCCTTCCCGAGCTTACCGCAAGGTTCATCGTCGTCCTCCTGACGCACAGCGTTTACAAAATAAAGATAAGAGGGGAGAACAACATTCCGGAGAGCGGTCCCGCGCTTCTCGTCTCGAACCATGTGTCCTTTGTTGACGCACTTCTCATAACCGCTTGCAGTTCGCGGCTTGTCCGCTTCATCATGCATTCGGACTACTATGTCCATCCTCTGATCAACCCAATTGTCAAGCTCGGCGGTGTCATTCCAGTTCCGTCGCCAGGAACCCCAAAGGCTATGGCGCAGGCAATCGAAAAGACGCACGAGGCTCTCAGAAACGGAGATGTCGTCTGCATTTTTCCCGAGGGAAAACTGACGAGAAACGGCCTGATGGACGAATTCAAGAGAGGCTTCTCGAGGATGATTCCGCCGGATCTTGACGTCCCGATCATTCCCGTGCGCCTTGGACTTATCTGGGGGAGCATTTTCAGCTACTACTATGGAAAAATCAGGGTCAGAATGCCGATGGAGCTCCCTCATCCGGCATCAGTAACAATCGGCAAGGCCGTCCAAAAGGACATTGATCCGTTCAGTCTACGGCAGATCATCTCGGAGCTCGCTTCCGAGACTGAGATGGAGCCGAGAGACGAGGAAAGACCCGTGCACTATCAGTTTGCAAAAATGACGAGGCGCCATCCGTTCAGGAGATCGTTTTTCGACCAGAGCGGAAAGTCAATCAGAAATTTTGAACTGCTTGTAAGGGGTGCAGTTCTCAGCAGGCGGATACGCAAATTGAGCTCCGGACAGTCACCATATGTCGGGATACTTATGCCCAACTCGATTCCAGGCGCAGCCGCGATTCTGGGCGTCATGCTTGCAGATAAAGTGCCGGCAATGCTCAACTACACCGCCTCCGCCGCCGCAATGGACGACGCGGTGAAAAAGGCAGAGCTCGATTGCATACTCACAAGCAGGCTGGTTCTCGAAAAACTCGGCATTCCAAAACGGCCTGAAATGGTCTTTCTTGAAGATCTCGCAACGGAAATTGGAAAGCCAGAAATTCTGGTCTGGTCTCTCCTCGCGGCGATCATGCCGCATCAGGAATTCATGAATCTCCTTGCGCCGAAGAGCCACAGGAACGTCTATGGGACAGCAGTTCTGCTCTTCTCGAGCGGAAGCTCGGGCTCGCCCAAAGGAGTCATGCTTTCGCATCACAACATCAACAGCGACATCTATTCGTTCTGGAGAATTGTCGGACTCGACGCCAGGCGCGACTCGCTTCTAGGAAACCTCCCGCTCTTCCATTCCTTCGGATTCACCACCAGCTTCTGGCTTCCCCTGATGACAGGAATAAAAGTCGTCTATCTGCCCAATCCTCTCGACTCCTCTGCAACTGGAAAACTGATCGAAGAGCAGAAGCTTAGCTTTCTCATAGCTACGCCGACCTTCCTTCAATCATACATGAGGAAATGCCGCCCGGAACAGTTCAAATCCCTCAGGCTTGTAATCGTCGGCGCCGAAAAAATGCGCGAGGAGCTTGCAAAGGCTTTCAAGGAAAACTTCGGAATCGAGCCGATCGAGGGCTTCGGATGCACCGAGCTTTCTCCTGTCGTAAGCATCAACGTAGGCAACTCCATACTCGAGCTTGGCACATGCGCGGGACCCAAAGGAAGCATCGGCGCACCTATGCCCGGCATTTCCGTAAAAATAGTGGATCCGGAGACAGGAAATGTGCTTCCACATGACAGAGAAGGACTTATGCTTGTAAAAGGTCCCAATGTCATGCAGGGCTATCTCGGTGATCCGGAAAAAACTGCAGAAGTCCTAAAAGATGGATGGTACAACACCGGCGACATCGCTAAGATGAACCTTGAGGGCAGAATATTCATAACTGGACGCCTCTCCAGGTTCAGCAAAATCGGCGGAGAAATGGTGCCGCACGAACTAGTCGAGGCCGCCATAAACAAAATCCTCGATCCGGAAACAAGAATGGCGGCAGTCTGCTCCGTCCCAGATGAAAAAAAGGGCGAAAAACTGATCGTTCTTCATGTCGCCGGAAATCTTGATGCCGAAGTCCTCGCCGAAAAGCTCAGAAAGGAGTCCGGACTGCCCAATCTCTGGATTCCAAAGGCGGAAAATTTCATTAAAATTGATGCTCTGCCAATTCTGGGCTCAGGAAAGCTAGACCTCAAGAAACTCAAGGAGCTTGCCAATTGCGTCCTCTAGGGCGGTGGAGGGAACAGCGTGCCTTCAGCAGTACGCATTCAGTAAACTACACACGTTTATCCCTTGTTCTAGGAACGAGCAACTCCTAGTGTCCTGTCCCTTAAATACTAATCGTAATACACTTGAATAATAAATCATTTCCAATTACCA
>DYRX01000205.1 GCA_020718525.1 Victivallis vadensis | reverse complement strand
GGGGAAGACCCGCTTTGTGCTCGAGGGGCGTGAGCGTGAGTTTGGCAGTTCCACGATGTTCTGGCATCTCGCTGGCGAAAGCACCATACATCTCAACGATCCGGAAAATCCCTATGAATGCCTCTGCATGCTCTTCAAGACGATGAAAAAAAAAGGGTTTTCCCGGATCAGGAGAGTCAGCGCATGGGGCAGGATTGACGACGCGCAGAATTTTTCAGATGAGATGCTTTCATCCTTTCACAGTCCCGGCGTTGAGAAGAGACTTCTGGGCAACTATGCGTATTCCAGGGTGTGCTGGGAGGCGTTTTCGCACTCCCGCCGCAAGATTGGCGGTTTTCTGCCTCTGGTGCTGGAAAAATTCATTGAAATCGCCGATGGAGAGGAGGCGTCTGGGATGGGAGTGGACGAGATTGCTGAGAGATGTTCGATAAGCGTCCCACATCTGCACGCCCTTGCGCGGAGGCATTTCGGCTCGGGCCCTCATGCAATTCTGCTGGAAAGGCGCTTGTCCGAGGCGAGGAGGCTTCTTCTCACCTCTGAACTAGGGATAAAAGAGATTGCAGGCAATTGCGGCTTTTCCCATATCGAGACATTCTACAGGGCGTTCGGCAGGAAATACGGTGTTTCGCCTGGTGCGATGCGCAGACAGGGCGATCCTAGGCGCATTTTGCGCGACAGATGAGGCTTTTTAAAGTTTTTTTGTTTTTTTTTCCTTTTCGCCTATTGATAGATAAATCTCTTGGGATAATATCAGAGGCTAAATCTGAACGAAGCAGGAATCAGCATCAAATAATACCAACGGAGGCAGAGATGAAGAAATACACGAAGGATCATGAATGGATCGAAATCGAGGGACTGCAGGGCGTGGTGGGAATCACGGATTTCGCGGCGAAACAGCTTGGAGACATCACCTATGTCGAGCTTCCCAAGAAGGGGACAGACGTCATCATCGGCGAGGCGATGGGTGTAGTCGAGTCGGTGAAGGCGGCTTCGGACATCTTCAGTCCCGCTAGCGGAACTATCATCGAGTCGAACAGCTCGCTGGACGACGATCCGGGGCTTGTAAACAGATCGCCGGAAAAGGAAGGCTGGCTCTGCCGCATAGACAATGTGGATCTTATTGAGCTCGAAGAGCTTATGTCCAAGGAGCAGTACGACAAATTCATCAAAACATCATCGAAGTGAGACAGCCGTCAAATGCCATATATAGCGAATACGGACTCGGACAGGGCCGAGATGCTGGCGACCATTTCATGCGGGAGTCTGGGCGAAATGTGGGAGAGGATGGGGATCAAGGATCCTCCTCCGTCCCTGAGCCAGGTGCCCGAGGGCAGATCTGAATACGAAGTCACGCGCCATCTCGAGCATTTGGCGGGTCAGAATTCAACCTATCTTGTAAATTTTCTTGGCAGTGGCTACTACGAGCACATAATACCTGCGGCGGTCGAGTCCATAATTGGCAGGTCCGAATTCATCACTGCGTACACTCCATACCAGCCGGAGGCTTCGCAAGGCACGCTTCAGGCTATATTTGAATATCAGTCGGCGATCTGCCGCCTGACCTCGATGGATGTGTCGAATGCGTCGCTCTACGACGGCGGCACCGCTCTTTTCGAGGCGATGATGCTCGCTGTTAGAAGCACTTCGAAACGGAAGGCTCTCGTTTCGGGCGCGATTTCTCCGATTTTCCGCGAGATGCTCAGGTGCTACAGCTCGAACCTCGATGTCGAGCTTGTCGAAGTCGCCCCTGGAAGCTCCGATTCGGCGCAGTCCGCGATTCTCGACGCGCTCGACGACGAAACTGCCGTCGTGATGGTGCAGTATCCGAACGTTTTCGGGACGGTCGAGGAATGGACCGAGACAGTTTCGCGCATTCACGCAAAGAAGGCTCTTGCCGTCTGCTCGACATATCCAATTGCTCTCGCGCTGATCAAGCCTCCAGGACAAATGGGCTTCGACATAGTGACGGGAGAGGGGCAGTCTCTTGGGATTCCTCTTTCCTTCGGGGGGCCTTATTTGGGATTCATGGCGGTCCGCGAAAAGCTGATGCGCAAGATGCCGGGCAGAATTGTTGGAAAGGCGAAGGACGCGAGTGGACGCGAGGGCTTCGTCCTCACTTTGCAGGCCAGAGAACAGCACATCAGGCGCGAAAGCGCGATGTCGAACATCTGCTCGAATGAAAGCCTCTGCGCAATCGCCGCGATCGCATATCTTTCCTGCGTCGGCAAGTCCGGGCTTGAAAGAGTTGCCAGACTTTGCAATGCCAAAGCCCAGTTCATGCGCTCCGAGATGCTGAAGATCAAAGGCGTTTCTCCGCTTGATGAAAATCCGTTCTTCAATGAATTCGCAGTCTCTCTACCTTGCGACGCTTCCGAGTTCGTAGGAAAAATGATTGACAAAGGATATGCCGCAGGCTTTCCTCTCGGGCGCTACTATCCGGACAGAAAAAACCAGCTCCTTGTGGCAGTAACAGAAAAAAGAACACGCGAGGAAATCAAGGGATGCGTCAACGCTATGGAGGCAGTATTATGGACTTGATATTCGATGCCGGAAAAAAAGGCAGGAAGGGCTCCACTCTCCCTGAATTCGACGTGCCTGAGACGGATTCCATTCCCTCTGCTCTGAAGCGGAGCGAGCCTCCAGCAATGCCGGAGCTTTCCGAGCTCGAGGCTGTCAGGCATTTTACACTTCTCAGCAGGAAAAACATGGGTGTGGACTCAAATTTCTACCCGCTGGGCTCCTGCACGATGAAGTACAATCCAAAGTTTCACGACAAGATCTGTTCTCTGCCGGGCTTCTCGAATCTCCACCCATTGCTTCCTCAGCTGAGACGCGGAGGAGCTCTTACCCAGGGCGCACTTGCCGTAATATACGAGACAGAGCGCCTATTGAGCGAGATTCTCGGATTTTCGCAGTTCACAATGCAGCCTCTGGCCGGGGCGCACGGGGAATTGACTGGAATCATGGTAATGGCGGCATATCACAAATCCAGAGGCGACAGCGAGCGCAAGGTCATGCTCATCCCAGACGCCGCCCACGGAACGAATCCGGCAAGCGCCGCTATGGCGGGCTTCACGACAAAGACAATTCCCAGCGACAAGGATGGAAACGTTGACATGGCGGCTCTGAAGGCGTCCGTGGGCAGGGACACTGCGGGCATCATGCTCACTTGTCCGAATACCCTCGGACTCTTCGATCCGAATGTGAAGGAGATTTGCGCGACAGTAGCAAAAGCTGGCGGGCTCTGCTACTGCGACGGTGCAAATCTCAATGCGATCATTGGTCGTCTGCGCCCCGGAGATCTGGGCTTCGATCTGATGCACACGAATCTTCACAAGACTTTTGCGACCCCCCATGGAGCCGGAGGTCCGGGATCGGGGCCGATCGGAGTCGCGGAAAAGCTGGTTCCATTTCTTCCTGTCTCCAGAGTCGGAAAAAGGAGTGACGGAACCTATGCCCTGGAATACAACCACAAGGACAGCATCGGCTACATAGCCCCATTCTACGGCAATTTTTCCGTTGTGCTGAGGGCATATGCCTATTTGCTGACAGTAGGCCGCAAAGGACTGCTGAGGATCAGTGAAAACGCCGTTCTCAACGCTAATTACATCAAGGAAAAACTCTCCGAAGCATATGATTTGCCATACAAGCGAACATGCATGCACGAATGCGTCTTTTCGGCTTCGCGCCAGATAAGGAACGGAGTTCATGCCATTGACATCGCCAAGGCGCTCATTGACAGAGGGATACATCCGCCAACCATATATTTCCCGCTCATTGTTGAAGAGTCAATCATGATCGAACCGACTGAAACGGAGTCGAAAGAGCAGATTGATGTCTTTATTCAGCATATGCTGGAGATTGCGGAGCTTGCCGAGCGCAGTCCGGAAAAGGTTAAGGAATGTCCTCTGACGACGCCGATTGGAAGGCTTGATGAAACAAGTGCGGCAAGGAAACCCTGCGTAGCAAAATTATGAGCGTTCCAATGTCATTTTCGGAATGTTTTGAAAGCGTCTCCGCCTGGAGCAGATACCGTCTCGAAAGAATCTGCTCCCAGCTTGAATTTGCAAGATTCATCTGCGGAAAAAAAGGAGACCCTTCTGGACTTTGGACTGCCCGGATCAACGAGCTCGACAAAATTTTGGCATCAGCCATGGAGTCTCCCGAATCAAATCTTCCAGAGCTTCAGCGCGACGCGGAAAAGATTCTTGCACCGCTCTCCTCGGCCGCCAAGGAGTATCGTGTGTATTGCATCGGGCATGCGCACATTGACATGAATTGGATGTGGTCCTGGCCGGAAACCGTCGCGATCACCAATGACAGTTTCAGCACCGTCCTCAGGCTTCTCGAAGAATTCCCAAACTTCCGCTTCAGCCAAAGCCAGGCGAGCGTATATGAGATTGTGGAAAGATACAATCCGCAGATGCTGGAAAAGATCCGCGCCAATGTGAAGACCGGAAAATGGGAGGTGACCGCAAGCCATTGGGTCGAGAACGACAACAACATAGTCGGAACCGAGGCGCTTTGCAGGCATGTCCTATACACCCGAAAATACATGCAGAAGCTTTTCAGCTTGAATCCGGAAGACGTTCCCATCAACTGGGCGCCTGACACTTTCGGACACGCGGCGACGATTCCGAACTATCTGGCCCAGTCTGCAGTGAAGTTCATGTATCTTCACAGGCCTGGAACAATGAGCTCGCCTCGCCCTAGAGCATTTTTCTGGAAAGGCACGGACGGCTCGCAGGTCCTGGTGAAAAATGACATCGGTATCGCATACAACGCGGCATTGGGTCCGCACATAGCGACAAGCTACCTCAAAGATTTTTCAGAAGAGACATCCCTGCCATTCGTCAGTGTAGTTTTTGGCGTCGGCGATCATGGCGGCGGTCCGACCAGGCGCGACATCCTGCGCGCCATGGACATGGATTCCTGGCCGGTTTTTCCGAGAATAACATTTTCCACCGCCAGGGAATTTTTCGAGCGTCTGGAAAAGGATGCCGCCGGAAAAATCCCCTCCATCGAAGGCGAGCTCAATTTTGAATTCACCGGATGCTACACAAGCCAGTCGGCTATAAAGAAATCTGCGAGATTCGCAGAAAGGCATCTGCTCGATCTCGAACATTGCATGTCCTTGACTGACAGAGCTTTAAAGTCAGGCTACGATTCCTCCATGCTTGAAAACTCATGGAGACCAATACTTCTCTCGCACTTCCACGACATCCTCCCGGGTTCCTGCATTCAGGAGTCAAAAAGCCACTGCCTAGGTCTCTATCAGGAGTCAATGGCCATGGTGTCGAGCAGGCAAAGCCAGTCGCTCCGGGCTCTCGCCTCACAGATTGACACTCGCTGCGAAGGAAGAGGGGACACTAAGAAAAACATGCTCTACCCGATTCCTCTGGCTCCTTCCTCCTTCGGCTCTGGCGCAGGAAGAAACGGCGAAGACGGCCCCGGATCTTTTTGTCCTGACGGAACATTCGGAAGCTCTTCAGTCCGTCCATATCTCTTCATGAATACTCTGGCGACAGCGCGAAAAGAGGTCGTCACTGTTGACGTCTGGGACAATTCCTCCTGGGAAAACGTTCGGAAGGATCGCCTCAAGGACTTGAGTTTCACTGCGATTGCTCCCGACTCCACGAAAATAGCTTGCCAGACGCTCGAGACTGGTGCCTATTGGGGGCACGACTTTGTGAGA
Organism: Victivallis vadensis; assembly: GCA_020718525.1. Lineage (GTDB taxonomy): Bacteria > Verrucomicrobiota > Lentisphaeria > Victivallales > GWF2-50-93 > DYRX01. The sequence continues at coordinate 2,064 of DYRX01000205.1, read as the reverse complement.
GTCGCATTTCCTGTCAATCTGCCGCCCTCAGGCTATGCGGTTTATTCTATTGTCGAGGAGAAATCTCCAGTCCCACCTTCCTCGACAAGAAATACCGGATTCAAGCATCACTGCCCCTATGCACCGGCTGAAAGAGCCAGAGAGGGCTTGGAAAACGAGTTCATCAAACTTGAGTTTGATCCTGAAACAGGCGGCGTTTCCTCGCTGACAAACAAATTGAATGGACAGTCTTTCATCAGGTCGGGTGCTTGCATGGGCTTTGAATTCTCTGTTGAAAGACCAAATCTGATGTCCTCTTGGAGCATTGAAAACGCTTCGCCTTCGGAGCGTCCTGCTCTGATTTCCCTTGCCCGCAAGCTGGACGGCCCCTACATTGCTTCGATCGAGTTGCGCTTTCGGATAAAGGAATCTGAGATTTGCGCGACCTATGAACTGAGGGAGGGGGATCCGAATCTATATGTGAATGCCACTATAAACTGGTTTCAGAAAGGATCCGATGCAGTGGGCGTCCCCGCTCTGGCCTTTGCTGTCCCACTTAAAATGGCGGAAGCTCTTCCCTCCTATGAAATTCCTTTCGGTGGGATCAGGAGAGATCTTTTCGACGGCGAGGAGGTCCCTGCTCTCCGCTGGGCGAAGGTATCTGGGAAGCTAGGCGGGAAAAATGCAGATTTCCTTCTGATGAACGACTGCAAGCACGGTCATTCGTTCAAAGACGGAACAATGAGGCTATCTCTGCTCAGATCTTCGTACATGCCGGATCCCACGCCTGAAATCGGATCCCACAAAATGCGTCTGGCAATAAGACTTTCCGGAACCGAAGAACCTTTCGCAGAATGCATCAGGCGCGCCGCCGAGTTCAACCATCCGCTACGGATTCTTCCGACAGATTCGCATGCTGGAAATCTCCCGAAAACTGCCTCCGCACTCGAACTCAAGACAGACGCTGTCGTGATGACCTGCATGAAGAAATCAGAGGACGGATCGGGAATTGTCTTGCGCTTCATAAATCCTTCCCCGGCGGAATCAAAAATTTTGATTTTGCCGAATCAAGTTATTCTAGGCAAATTCAAAAGGGCGCTTTGTCTCGATCTTTTGGAGCGTCCGCTTGATACAGGGGATATTCCTTTGAAAGACGACGCATCTTTTTCACTAGCAATACCAGCAAATGGAATAGTCTCACTCCTTCTGCAAGCATAGTCCGCATTGGAAAAGTCAATTTTTCCGAAACTGCCTCTTTTTCTGCCAGCCTCGGAAAGGCTGGCATACTTGTTTTGTCCATAAAGATCTGGGGCTGATTTGATCTCGGAGACCAGCTTGTATCCCGTCCATTTCTTAAATGATTCGACCTGTTTTTCGAGTTCGAGGACTTTTTCTCTGATTTTCATGGCGGCATCTCGTGGAATTGTATCTTTCTGCCTGATTGTCACAAAATAAAGACCATCCCTGACAGACCAGTGAGGCAGTCTCTTCCGATGAAATGATATTGTTTCAGGTTTTCTCACAGTATGGTCCTTTTGCCAAAAGTGCCTCTTCTTGCTTTCCTCCTGAGCCACTTTCGGCGAAAGTGGCATACTTTAGGAGCCAAACGGCCAATCTGAATGTTTATTGACAAGTCCAGCCTTGACTGGATTGTCCCTTATGTATTTCCTGATTTTCTCGTCCTGCTCAGGAGACCTCGACCAGTGATCAAAACATTCACGGTGCCATAGGTGTTCCCCATCAAATCCAATAGATTTTCTGATTAGCGAAGCCGTTTTTCTTTTAAAACTTGAAACGATATTCTACAAGTTTCCATTTTCAATCGCAAAAAACAGGTGCAGATGATTCGGCATGATCACATATTCAATCATTCGCCAAACTCCGGTTTCAACCCGGAACTGAATTGCCTCTTTTATTATTTGTGGAGATTTGCCTTTTACAAGAATCCCCTCCGCATCGCTCCGATCCAGCCAGTTTTCCATCTCCAGAAAAATCTTTTTTCTGATAAGAATCTGTTCTGAGTCTTCATATTTTTCGAGTTCGAGGACTTTTTCTCTGATTTTCATGGCGGCATCTCGTGGAATT
>DYRX01000204.1 GCA_020718525.1 Victivallis vadensis | reverse complement strand
CGGTAAGGCAAAAGCGGCATTTGTAGTAATGGCACTGTGTGCCCCGCAGTCCAAAGATTCGCCCGCTTCCGTGGTCTCATCATCTTCGGAATCGGGATAGAAGAAACGTTTCTGGTAGCAACGTCCATCCCTTTGTGACTTTGCGCCTTTGTTTCTTCGTGTGATATATATTTTTGCTTTTTAACAGGAATCGGAATCGATGCATGGGAATAATATTCGATCCCGATTCCGACCCCGAGACCGACCTGTCTGCGTGCTCGCACAGGCAGACCTGCTTGCGCGAGCGCGCAGGCAAGTAAATCCCAAGAACAGCAATTTCCACGAGTCAGGAATTCTGAGTTTACTGAACCACCCGTGCAACGATGGGGTTTTAGCTATTTACGAGATGCGACAATAATACCTGCAAGCAAAAAATCAAGGGATTATCTGCCAGCCAGTTCCATTGCTATATACTGTGCCAGTTGCGGAAATCGCAAATCCGTTCATTATGCTTATCCAGCCTTCGCCGTTCGAGCGTTCCCATAACATGTCCGCCTTCCCATCCCCATTGAAGTCTGACACAGTTTTGAGAGTCCATGAGACAGGCGGCTTGGAATAGACATTCCCTTGTTCTGCGATGTTCGCACCATTCATCAGATACATATAGCATGAGCCGTCTGTGTGCTGAATCAGAATATCCGCTTTGCCATCTCCGTTGAAGTCGCCTAGAGCCTTTATGTTCCATGCCGTTGTTGCTCCATAGAGTCCTTTTGAAGATGCGTCCTAGAAATGTCAAATGCAAGAACTGACCCCGCTCGTCTTTCATCAAACTTGATCTGCGAAACATCCACCTCTCCCAGCATCATCTGCTTGTCCTGAACTTTTCTCATCATACACTCCGAAGATTTATTTTTAATGATTTTCACCATGACTTTGAATACAAGCACATATTATACACATAACTATCTAATAGTCAAGGTGTTATATTAATTTATTCTATTTATTTTTGGGCATTGCCGGGTTGACATAAAAATTCTAGACATCGCGGAAGCGCATGAACTCGTGCTTGATGTTGGAGCAAAATCCGGGCTACCACAGAGGTGATTATATGAGATTCTGGATTTTTCGCCCAAGCACTAGGTATGGTCGCCGCCGTCCAGACCTTCGGCGAGCTTGCCCACTGGCAAGATTTTGCGCGGCGCAAAATCTATACATTTTTTCGGCTGCCGAAAAAATCTGACCAACTTCTGATAATTCCCTCCAAACAGAATGAAACCTGGACAGGAGAGGTCTGCGCTTTTCAGGCTATTTTTTAGCAGGATTTTGTCTTTCCCGTCCGAATCCCGTCTTCCTCCCCCCGCTCCGGCAGGTGGAGCGGGGGGAGGAAGGCATTTCCCGAAGAAATTCCTGCCCTTTTTAGCATTTCACACTTGATTTTTGTTTTCTCCGCAATATTGTCCGGCATGATGGAAATCAAAATTCCTATCAGTTGCTATAGTATTTGAGGGATTTGAACTTTAGTGTCGCCTTTTCAGCTTTAATCTGCGGTGTTCCCGCGATTATTAAGAAATTATCGGAGATAGAACTGGGGGTATTATGGCAAAATCAGCAAGAGTATCCCGCAGGAAATTCATCAAATATGCGATTATCGCCGGAGCCGGCGCACTGATTTCCTACGATTTGATTTCCTCCGATTCCAAACCCGCGGACACTGACGCCCGCAGTGATGCACCCCTCAATGACGACTCCATCCTAGTAAAAAATCCTGCGTACAAAAAAAAACGCTCTTCCGGATCGGTATATCTGTTGACAACAAAAGCGGACGGAAAGCAGTTGGCATTCAAAATAGATTCGGATGCGGAATATCTGTGGGATCATATTGGCGATGTATGGGAATACGACAAGAAGAAGAGGACATCCTTCGGCCTCCTCATGGAAGACATTTCAAAACGCTTCCCCGAGGGAAGGCAGCTGGATGCCAGGAAAGAGGCGGCCGACTTCATCTCAAAAGCGCTAAAACACGGCATCATATCCCAGGAGAAAAACTCCCGGTCAATCTTCGTGGAAAAAGAAAAGAAGAAATGAATTCCTGCGTTTACAATATCAGCTCTGAGCTCTTCCTCATACCCGAGGACAGGGGGACTTACCTTGTATATGCCCCTGCAAATAAATTCCTGATGCGGCTTGACGCCCGCCATGTCAACATGCTAAACCGGATTCGCGAAGGGAAGCTCACAGCAGAAGACAAGAAATCCGATTTCACAAAATCCCTGCTCAAGCATGGGATTCTCAATGGCAAACCTGACGATAGTAATAAAACTCCTCTAAATTCCCCATATGCCCCTACGCAGGCGACGCTTTTCCTGACCAACCAATGCAATCTTGGATGCAGGTATTGTTATGCGGCAAAAGCTTCCAGCGGCGAACTTGTACTGCCGCGGGAGATCGGATTTGCCGCGGTCGACTTCGTCGTCGGCAACTGCATGAAAAAGAAATTGAGGCAGTTCACGCTTGCCTTCCACGGCGGCGGAGAGCAGACGACTGCATGGGATCGCCTCGTCAAAATCTGCGACTACTCCAAAGGCCTTGCTAAAAAACACGGAATAAATGTGAATATCGGGCTTGCCTCCAACGGTGTTTTCAGCGAGCAAAATGCCTTGTGGATGGTAAAGAACCTGTCAAGTGTCACGCTTTCAATAGACGGGCCTCCCCGCATCCAGGACTGGCACAGGCCGCTGAAGAACGGCTGCAAAAGCTCGCCCCATGTCAGGAGAACCATTGACATTTTCAAGAGACACAAGTTCCCTTTCCATATACAAGCGACGGTGACAAGCAAATCGGTCAAGAAGCTTCCGGAAATCGTCCGCTATTTTGTTCGTTATGCAAAGCCTATGGAATTGAAATTCGAACCGGCATATCCCTCTGGAAGGTGCGCAGAACTCCCCAAGCTTGTTCCTGACAACAAGGAGTTCTCCCACTTCTACAACCAGGCATGGCTCACGGCTAAGGAACTGGGAGTCAAGCTCTCCTTCTCTGGCACCCGCTTGTTCCGATCACAGCTGACCTCGTTCTGCGGTGCCTTCGCAAGCCCTTTCTCCATAACTCCCGACGGAATCGTCACATCATGCTACGAGATCTGCGACGCCGACTCAGAATATCGGGAGATTTTCCATATTGGCAAATACGATTATGCCAGGAAGATGTTTGCTATCGACGACAAGGTTCTCAGCAGGCTAAGGGATCGCAATGTTCACATGATGCCTTCCTGCCGGAAATGCTTCTGCAAATACAGCTGCGCGGGGGACTGTGCAATTAGGAACATGCGCTTCTTCAACACTGACAGGCTCGACATGGTAGGGGCCAGATGTGAAGTGATCAGAGATGTTACGCGATTTCAATTGTCATACCTGATGGATAAAGTGTCTGAAAAACCTGATTTTTTCAAGAAAATTGGTGCAGCTTATTTTGGAGGAGAACATGGGCGATAAGAATGGAGATCCGCGTCCGGCATCCTTCCACCCCGACGACGGGATAAGGTCGGTTCCGGAACAACCGGCTGATTCGCCGGAATACGATGGTCTGGAAAAGTTTCTGGCCGGTTTCACGCTTGTCGCGGTCGACGCGCTTGAAAAACTGCCGCTCGAAGAAGCGCTTATCGAACCGGACGGCACTTCGACATGCACCTGCAATTCAGTCTGCACCTGTGTCCCCGTAAACACATGTTCCTGCAACACTGTCTGCTCGTGTGACGCCGTCGACTCCTGCGGCTCGAACTGCAGTTGCGTTGGTGATTGTTGCGTCGGCGTATATTATGCCCCATGCTGGTGAACAAACATGAAAATATCATTACACAAGTTTTCTTTCCTGGTCGGTCTGTTCTTATTGGCCATTCCCGTATATTCAGTCACCCAGGAGGTTATAAACACCGTCAGCCAGGGCAACGCCCTTTATCTTAATAAAGACTATGCCGGGGCCAAGCAGAAGTATCTTGACGCGATCGCCATGGACAACACTTACGATGTGGCACATTCAAATCTAGGCCTCGCCTATGCCCGGCTGAGTGATTTCACGAACGCCCTCGCCAGCGTCAACCAGGCAATAACATTGAAGCCATCCGAGAAACGACATCTGCTGAACCAGGGTAAGATATACGCGATGGAAGCGGATTATGCCTTGGCAATAACCTCATTCACAAATGCAATCGCAATTGACGCCAACTACAAGGAGGCGTTTTACAACAGGGGTTGGTGTTATGACGCGCAGGGCGAGAACGCTTCCGCCATTTCAAACTACCAACAGGCTTCGACGATTGACAGCAGTTATTATAAGGCATCGATGGGACTTTCCATATCCAAGGCAAAGCAGGATCTTGATTATGAATCGATCTGGTGGTGCAAGAATGCCCTGGCAAACTCCTCCGGAAATTCAAGCAATTTCAATATCATCCGCCAAAACTTGAGGAATATCCGGGGGGAAGACTACCAGTTCAACAACGCCGCCTCAGTCCAGCTTTTCAAGGATGGCATCTCATGTCTGATGAGAGAAAGGACAGCCGAAGCCGTGTCGGCATTCGCCCAGCTTGTCGCAGCAGAGAATCAGTCGGCACTCGCCCATTATATGTATTCCAGGGCGCTGCAGGCCAATTCGACGACAAGTCCGACCCCCGACTCCGAATATGCTATTGCGTTGAATCTGCTCAGCCAAAACACATTCTTTTCCACACCGTCCGGCGCCAACCTTTGGGTAGATTTCTACAGCAATTCAACGACTCCTGCAACCCAAAGACTTTTCCCGTCCCTATATGACATCGTGCTTAAATCATCCGACACATACTATACGGACACGGCGACAGTCACATCGGCCGACGGCAGCTTTTCCTATAATATGAGCGGCAAACCCCTGGATCTCAAGCTCATCGTAGAAACAGGCTCCAATCCTGTGCCAAATTTCATATCCCCCGGCCTGACTTCGAAAATCAAGATCTCACAGCTGATGAAAACCTTGCCTCTGCTCGAATATGGCATTGTTAAAAACTCTGATCTTCAAAACAGTCACGTTGACATCAGCGGAATTTCAGGTTTTTTCAGCGGGGACGAACTGTCCCTTTCAGGCTCTCTGACAACAAGCAACGCTGCAATTAGCGTTACTAAAGCCGCCGCATCTACAAATGCCGGAGATGAATATTTTGAGTTCAATTCTTTGCCTCAGCTTGAAGGCAACACCCAGACAATCAATTTTAGCGTGTCCTGGACCGCGGTGTCCTTCAGCGGACAGTTCACGTTCAGCGTTGCATATTTCCCCGAAATCAACGTCAAAGGGAACGGCGTCTACATCGCCGATGGAGATACAACTCCGAGCGCCTCGGACGGCACGGATTTCGGCAGCACTGCTGCGAATTACGGAACAGTAGTCAAAGCGTTCACGCTAGAGAATCTCGGATCCGCCAGCTTAAATCTGACCGATAATCCGATCGTTGCGATATCAGGGGCGTATGCGTCTGAATTCACGGTGTCGGCACTTCCATCTACTCCTGCCGCCGCAGGTTCAAGCACTACGTTCCAGGTAACGTTCACGCCTACGGGAGGTGGGTTGAGGACGGCGGCATTGAGCATAACCAACAACGACAGCGATGAAACCCCCTACAATTTCAACATCCAGGGAACTGGGACGAACGCTCCGGAGATGAAGATCGAGAATAACTACAATGAAATCGTAGACGGAGATACGACTCCCTCGACAAGCGATGGTTCAGACTTCGGCAATGCTGAGGTAAACACGGCGAAAGTGCAAAATTCATTTTGGATATATAACCGTGGTGATACCCCTCTCAATCTTACTGGGATACCTATCATCGCAATCTCCGGAGCAAACGCAGCAGATTTCTCTGTCACTGCCCAGCCTCCAATCCAGATCGAAGCAAAACAGGCAGCCTATTTTACCGTAAAATTTGATCCGTCAGCCATCGGATTGAGAACTGCGGTATTAAGCATAGCGAACAACGACTTCAACGAGAATCCATACGAGTTCAGTATCCAGGGAACCGGTGCCCTATTGCCGGAAATCAATATCACTGGCAATGGGATATCAATACAAGACGGCGATACGACTCCGACCTCTGATGATTTTACCTTTCTTGGAGCTGTCAACGATGTTGCCAGTGGAAGCATCGCAAAAGAATTCACCATCGAGAATCCAGGATCCGCAGATTTGAACCTCACAGGAACTCCTCTTGTAGCGATCAGCGGAGCTAACGCCTCCGACTTTTCCTTAACGTCCTTGCCAAGTTCAACTGTCCCCCCTGGAGCCAATGCGCCATTCCAGATAACCTTTGATCCAAGCGCCACCGGCTTGCGGACTGCGATCATATCGATAACCTGCAATGATTCAGACGAAACCCCCTATAGCTTCAGCATCAGCGGCAGATGCGGGAACAGTCCTCCCACCGCATTTTCCCTATCAACATCAATCCTGAAGGCGGGCAAGCCTGCCAATTCCATCGTCGGATCTTTCTCGACAGTCGATCCCGATCTGGCGACATATGAAAGTTTCGCATATTCCCTCGCCGACGGGGAAGGCGACACGGACAACGGCTCTTTTATAGTCGATGGTAGCCTGCTCAGGGCAAAAGACAGCTTCGATTATTCAATAAAGAAGTATTACAGCATCAGAGCGAAATCGACAGACTCCTTAGGCCTTTCCATCGAAAAAATATTCCTGATGGAAGTCTTCAATGTCATATATTCCGCAGATATGACCGCCGATCCCGGATGGACGCTTCCTGCCAAATGGGCTTATGGTGTTCCCTCCGGGCAGGGTTCGGGGAAAAAGGATCCCGTCTTGGGATTTACCGACAACAATGTCATCGGATACAACCTGGACGGGGATTACAGCAATGGCATGACGGAATTGTTCGCTCAAAGCTCCGCAATCAACTGTTCCGGCTACAGGAATGTAAAATTATGCTTCTATCGCTGGCTTGGCGTTGACAGCTCATCCAATGATAGCGCTAAGATCTATGCGTCAAGGGATGGAAACACTTGGATTACCATATGGCAGAATACAAGTGAACTTGACGATGGGGCATGGACGTTTCAAGAAATGGACATGAATGCCGTCGGTTTTGATTCCTCTGATGTATTGATCCGTTTCGGGATGGGGCCCACAAACTCATCCGTTACAAAATGTGGATGGAACATCGACGATCTCTTTGTCGTGGGACAGCCATTTTGCACCGTGAATTTTACGGCATCGCCTGGCGGAAGCATTTCCGGGAGCACAACCCAGCTTGTGGATCTAGGCGGGGACACAGAACCTGTCACCGCCGTCCCTGACGTGGGATTCCACTTTGAAAGCTGGACGGGCGGTCTGACAAGTACGGACAATCCCTTGACTGTGCCCCATGTCACATCGCCCATGGAGATTTGCGCCAACTTCGCAGTGGACACCTACACTTTGACTTATACGGCCGGAACTAACGGCTCAATCAGCGGAGCTACTCCGCAGACCGTCAACCACGGTTCGAGCGGAACTGAAGTCACCGCCGTTGCGAATATCGGTTACAACTTCGTGAAGTGGAGCGACGGCGTCACGACTGCGGTGAGAACCGACACGAACGTTACGGCGGACATAAGTGTTTCCGCGGAATTCGCGATAGACACCTATACCGTGACCTTTGATCTCGATGGCAAAGGGACGCGCACGGGCGGCGGAGAACTTGTCCAGACAATTGCTCATGGCTCCGGAGCGACCGCGCCGACAGTCCAGGCAGACATTGGCTGGGTTTTCAGCGGCTGGGACA
>DYRX01000511.1 GCA_020718525.1 Victivallis vadensis | reverse complement strand
AGGCAACTGCCGCCCTACGTGATTGAGGAGTCAATAGGAAAAAAGAGGTTTGAAACTCAGGATGCCCTGGAAGACTTGTCAAAGAAGACTTCAAAGAGTCCTTCAAAGAAAAGCTCGAATGCGCCTCAATCGAACGATGGCATGGAAATTGAGATTGTCAGAGAATCGCTGAAGGAGGCGGGGGACACTTTTATCCCAATATACACGCCGCTCGCCGATGTTCCTGCCGAGCTGGAGAAGATCGGCGCGTCTGGTCTTTTCCCATGCGACGAAAGCATTAAAATCCCTGACCTGAAATTTTCAGACTCGCACATCAGCTACAGGAACGTGGCAATAAGCCTGAAGGATGCCAATCTGAAAATTGACTCTGTCGCGGATCTTGCCGGAAAAAAAGTCACGGCGTTCCAAAATGCGAAGCTGTATCTGGGCGATGAATTCAGCAAAATGGCGGAGTCGAATCCGGACTATGCGGAAACTCCCCTGCGCGGACAGCAGATCATGTCCCTCTTCTACGACAAGACCGCCGATGTCCTGGTGATGGACGAGAACATATTCAAATACTACCTCTCAAGCATCAACAAATTCATGAATGATTCGGTCGTGATACACAAGATCTTCCCGGAAAGCAAGTACAAGGTCGGGTTTTTCAATGCAGTACAAAGGGATCGCTTCAACAAGGGCCTGAGCGCGATAAAAGCCAGTGGCAAATACGACAAGATCGTAGCGAAATATGAAAACATGATGAAGGGAATTTCCTCTCCTGACGAAGTTAAGGTCGCCTGCGGGAAACAGCTTCCGCCATATGTGATAACCCAGACGGATCACGATCTCCACATTACAAAACTGCCGCCTTTCACAATTCCTGACGAGGGATGCGGAATGGAGCTTGACATCATAAGGCTTGCCTTGGAAGCCAGAGGCAAAAAATTGGTTCCGGTCTTTCTTCCGCTGATTGATGTGAAAGCTGAGATGCTCGCAAACGGAGTCCACGCCGTGGCGCCATGCGACGAAAGCATCGGAATTCCAGAGCTTTCATTTTCGGATTCCCACATCTCCTACAAAAATGTTGCAATCAGCAACAAGAAGAAAAATCTCAAGATCAAATCTCTCGACGACATGAAGGGGTTGAACGTGGTCGCCTTCCAAAATGCAAAACTCTATCTTGGTCCGGAATTTGCCGAGTTCGCAAAGGACAACAAGAATTATTCAGAAGTCCCCCTCAGAGGAATGCACACAATGCGGCTTGTCTCGGGAGACGCAGATGTCATAATAATGGACGAGTTCATATTCAAATACCGGATCCCAATGCTGAGGCTGGCTGGGAGCGGATTTGATTCATTCGCCTTTCACGACATCTTCCAGCGCAATGATTTCAAGGTTGGTTTTCTTGACAAGTCCCTCCGCGACGAGTTCAATGCCGGCCTGAAAGAAATCAAGAAAGATGGAAGATACGACAAAGTTCTCAACGAATACGCCATGCTCATGAAGGCAAGAAGCGAGAAAAAGAACTAGACAACGACATGGGCGGAAGTCTTTACACAGGCTTCCGCTCCAGGTTGGTGTTCAGTCTTTAGGCTGTCTTTTTAATTTTGCAATTCGCA
>DYRX01000203.1 GCA_020718525.1 Victivallis vadensis | reverse complement strand
CGAAATTCGCAGATTTCAATGGGGACGGAAAATGCGACATGCTCTGGAAGCATGAAGTCACAGGACAGACGCTTGTCTACATCATGAACGGTGCTTCGATTGTAACTGCCAGAAGCATATACAAAGGCGGAGATTGGAAAGTCGAAGACTGCGCAGACTTCAACGGAGATGGAAAAGACGACGTTCTATGGATACATCCTCAGAGCGGATTTTCAGCGATATATTTGATGAACGGCGTGAATGTCAGCTCTGTCAGTACATTGCACTGCGGAATTGGCTGGCTTGTCAGAAAAGTCGCGGATTTCAACGGCGACGCCAAAGCCGACATTCTCTGGGAGATCAATGGAGTCCAGGGACTTCTCTGCCTGATGAATGGCGCGACAGTCAGCTCCGAAGCGATGATCTATTCGAAGAGCCCGGCCTGGAATCTGAAATTGTTCGGAGACTTCAATGGAGACTCCAAGACGGACATTCTCTGGGAATCTGCCGACGGAAAAACAGGTTATGTATATCTCATGAACGGGACGGCAGTTCTGCCCGCCAGCGGATATTCATACATAAAAAGCGATCTTGGGTGGAAGATTGTGAACGGTGCCGACTACAACGGAGATGGAAAATCCGACATTCTTTGGGAGCATGACAGCGATGCCCATGGCATGATACATCTCATGGACGGAACGGCTATTTTGGACAGCAAGATTGTCTATACGCTGAAAGATCCGAATCCGGCTACAAAGTGGAACGTCGTGAAAACTCTCGACTTCAACGGCGACGGCAAATCGGACATGCTCTGGGAGAACGCCGCCACGAAGAAGACCCTTGTCTATGTGATGGACGGATTCGCAATATCTTCATCCGGAACAGTTTACAGCAACGGGACAGGCTGGAATCTGCTTAGATAACCAAGTTTTTTCTCAAGTACAGATTCCTGTCTTATCATCTCAGATGATGAAATACATAAAAAAGAGGAGACAGGGGATGTCTCCGCAACATCTTTAATATAGAGTCTTGCGACTCCAGTGCATTATTGTTCAGAGGTTCACCCTGTCTCCTTGCTACTACATTCATCTCTTGAAAATTAATTGCAAGCATCGAAAAAAAAATATTTGGAGAATATTTCATGTGATTTACCCTCAACTTTAGGAAACAGGACACTCGTTTCCGAATGCGGCAAGGACTGATTTGCGCAAATCGTCAAACGTCTTGAAATGCACGGATGGAAAAAAGCTGAATCGGAAAATGGATCGGCTGTCTGGAAAATGTCGTAAAACATTTCCCACAGGAATCAGCGACTGATTAGTTTTTCAAGGAATATAAATTCGTATTTTCGGGTAAGATTATCGCGGAGTCTCAGCTTTCTTCCGTTCAATATTTTTTGTCTTTTCTTCATTTATAATTTTGCAATTCGCAATTTGCAATTTGACCTTAAACCGTGAACTATAAACTTTTTCGTTCACAGCGGAGCGGTTCACGTAAGCGTACACGATGCATCTTGATCTGAACGATTACGATAGCGATTACGAAAACGACAACGATTCATATTTCTGGACTTTCTGGCTGTAATCCGTAAAACTGTAAACATTTTCCGCGTATTTCGCGCGTTTCGTAGTTGAAAAAACGCTCTTTGCCTTTTACTAGGAAAACTGGTACTGCAAGCAGTTGTCCTCGAGTATCTGGCATTTTTCCGCTTATGGAGGGACGAATTCTATTTGTCCGCTTTTCGGATCTCTGTCAGAAGGCTGATTATCTTGGCGCGGCGGATTCATTAGTTCAGAATCTGAACTATTTGTGCAATGCACCGAATGAAAATGAATATTTCCCAGCCCCTAGCGAGAGGCATGCAAAGCCTTTTGAAACTGAAAGGCTCTTCACTCCCGGCGCTCGCGACGCTCTCTGTCCCGACTCGTAAATATCATCTCCGGATCCCTTCCAAGGAACTTGTACTGAAGCACTTGTGTTGCACGGGATCTCGACGTTCAGGAGCAGTCTTTTCCTGGAAAGTCTCCAAGAGGACTTTACGCGCCCATAGCGAGTATCTGTTTCGGCAGTCGCATGGCTGAGGTCTGGAAGCGGATGCGGCCTAATTATCACGTGCTTGAAGCCGGGAGTTTCCGGATCGGGAATGATTCCCGCCAGGGCACTATAGAACCAGGCGCTGATGTCTCCAAGCATTATATGATTCCTCGAGGCTTTCCCGTCCCAGGTTTCCCATAGCGTTGTCGCTCCCTGCCTAATCCAGTCGCCCCAGGACGGATAAGTCGTTCTAGTCGCGATTTTCAATGCGATGTCCGTCCTGCCATATATTGAAAGGACTCTGAGCAGATACTTGGTCGTGTGGATTCCGCAGTTGAGATGCCAGTCATGCCTTCCAATGTCGTCTATCAAGCGCGCCAGAGCTTTCATCTTGATCTGGTCAGGAACAACTTCCTCGAATAGGGCGGTGGCCTGCGAGCTCATTGAGCCGTTCGCATAGATTCCAGTCTCTTCCATGAGATAACGTGCATTTATGGCGTCGCGTATTTCCCCGGCAGATTTGATGAATTCTGCCGCGTCGTCCTCCTTGCCGAGAAGTTCTGCGAATTTCGCAAGAGTCAGCGCATAGCGATGGACGTATGCTGTCAGACTAAGTCCTTTTGGAACTGTGCATTCTTCCCAATCCCCGAAGGGAGGAGCCCAGTCTCCGAGTCCGTAATGGACAATTCCTTGTGCGTTCCGTTTTTTCAGGATGAACTCAAAGTATTTTTTGAAGGCGCCGTAGTGCCTTCGTATCACTTCGCTGTCGCCAGAGTAGAGATAAAGATACCATGCGACGAGAATGAATGCGGAATCCCAGCATGGTCCGTTGCCCCATGAGTAGCCCCAACCGCCAGTGGGGACGATACCTGGCAAAGCACCTTCCTCGTTTTGTTCGTCATGCAGATCGTCGAGCCATTTCGAATACGCCGATGATGTGTCGAAATTTAGCAGTCCGACTTCCGCCGCCAAGTGCGCGTCCCCGGTCCATCCGTTTTTTTCCCTGTGGGGACAGTCGGTTGGTATGCTGTGAAAATTACTTCTGAACGACCATAGCGTGTTCTGCTGGATTTTATTTAGAAGCCTGGAGGAAGACTTGAAACTGCCGATTGCCTTGAAGTCTGTATGGACAACGATTCCTTTAAGTGTCTGGATGCCAATGCCAGATTCCAAGCCTTCAAGAAGAACGTAGCGGAAACCATGATAGGTGAATCTGGGCTCCCAAGTCTCCTCTCCCGATCCTTTGAAAATGTATTTGTCTGTCTGGAATGGGTGATCCTTTCCTGTATGCGTGTCGAGGCCTTCCTGAGTGAAGCTTCCATCGTCCAGCAGTTTCTCTCCGTATCTGATTGTGGCACTAGTGCCGCGCTTCGCCGATGCTGAGATTCTCACCCAGCCTGCAAAAGATTGCCCGAAGTCAAAGAGCCAGGATGATTCGCCAAGCTTTTTAAGGCTGATCGGATTCAGTTCTCCGGTCTTTCTGATGGGAGGACATTTTTGAAAACTCAAAACGCCTTTAGGCGCTTCCACATGATTTGCGGATTCCCAGTCAGACTCATCGAAATCCGCCTTGTCCCATCCATTCTTCTCGATGCGCGCGTCATATGTCTCGCCGTGCCGGATGCCATTGAATGTGATTGGACTTTTCGATCTTTTCCATGTCTCGTCGCTGACGAGCTCCTCTCTTGAGCCATCTTTTTTCGTGAAGATGGCCTTGATTATGAATTTTGGAGCTGAGCGCCATGGCGCGTCGTTGAATTTCCACGAGTCTTTCGTGAAGACGTTGTAGAATCCATTGCCAAGTGTCACGCCGAACACGTTCCTGCCCCGGCGCAGTGCCGGAGCAATGTCGTGTACCGAATAGAGAACTCTTCTGTCATATCTAGTGAATCCCGGATCGAGAACTTGATTTCCAATTTTCTCACCATTGAGAGTCAGCTCATAATATCCCAGTCCGCTGAGATAGACTCTTGCTGAAAAGACATCCTCGCCTATTTCGAATTCCTTCCTGAAAAGTGGAGCGGAGAGTGCCTCTTCGCTGTCGGGAGAAATATCCCTGCCTATCCATTTTGCCGGAGACCAGTCAGAACTGTCAAGCATCCCTGTTTCAAAGAAACTTTTGCTTGCCGGAGACAATTTTTTACCTTCCCTGTCCCAGACATCAAGCTCCCATCCATAGCGCTGGCACGATTTCAATGCGGGACCGTCATATTTCACTTGAATCGAATCCGAAGACTCGATCTTTCCGGTATCATGGATGATTTTTCCGCCAGCGGCGGATTCTTCGCGGAAGACAATCCTGTATGCCGACTGGCTGTCGCACCGGAGGGATGATTTCAATTTCCAGCTCAGCCGAGGGGAGGGGACATCAATGCCGAGCGGATGCTCAAGGTATTCACAGCGCAAATCACAGGATTTCATCTTTTCAGAACTCCTTAAATTGTTGTATTTCTTCACTTAACGTAATTGGGATCATGTTTTTTTGCAAGTATCCTGACTGGTCCCGACTTGATGCCGCCCGCGTCATTGTTGTCGCCGACGAGGACAGCTATGACGTTTTCTCCGGCGAAGCTGACAGAATCGGACGGAATTTCGTAGAGTCGCTCGTCCTGCCACCAGGTCTTTGTCGTTGATGCATCCGTCTTGCCTATCTGGACTCCGTTGAACCACACCATGTCGAAATCATCTATTGCGCCGGCATGGAAGAAGAGCCTGCTATTTTTAAAATTCCCGGGTATCAGCATTTTGATTCTATACCATGCAGAGCCATCATATTGGAGACCATAATTGGGCGGGCTGTTAGCTTTCATTTCGGGCGGCAGAACGCCTTTCGCAAGTTCATTCTCGAATTTTCCACCGATCTGATAGCCCTGATCCTCCCAGACTCCGGGAACCTCGATCTCCCTCCACTTCGAGTCATCGTAACTTTTGGAAAACCATTTTTCCTTTATCCCTTTCGCCTCCGGATCGAGTGCAAATTTCCAGACCCCCTCGAGGGGAACTTCGCCAAATTCCTTTTCGAGCGCCTTGTCCGTCAATTTGAAAACGGCAATTCCATTGTTTTTATCGAATTCCGCGCATTCGAGACTGTTTTCTAGAGACGTAGAAATGAATCCTGCGCTCCAGCCGCCGCCTTGCGGTCCGGCGCTTGTCTTCCACCATCCGATTCCTGGAAATGGAGGCAGCTGCTCGCCGGAAGGACTTTTACCGTCGAGCTTGAAAGAGCTGAAGACGAGGTCATTCCTGCCCGCCGCATATTCCGATCTGAGTCCGGGCGCCCATGGCAGAGATTCCGGCTTCATGATCCGCGAATATTCTTTTTTATCCTTCAACGCCCAATATATCCATGGTGCAGGCTCCCAGTTCCAGTTGGATTTGAAAACATCGCCGTAGCTCATGTCCCATCCATTGCAGAGTTTCCGAATTTGAGCAGTGCTTTCTCCCAGATATTGTTTTCTGAAGCTCATAAGACGGGCGGGATTGACAAAATGAATGGGACCTGAATTTTTCCCTTCGTATTTGTAGCCAGAGCCGAGATCACTGAAATCTCTTTGAAGCCATGTGTCAAATTCGAATTTAAGTCCGCCGGGTGTCTCCACACAATTTTCAGCCAGGAATCTGTCCACGTCGAAGTCCGCCATACAGCGCCATCTCGCCGACCATTGTTCCGAACCATGCCTTTTGAATGGGACGAGATCCGCGCCTGGAATCATGTTTTTCCCGATAGGCTTGTGCCCTGGACCTCCGATGCTCCAGCCCCAGGCCCCCCCCCAGACATCTGTCGCGTTCTCGGTATCGTCCATTTTCTCGAATCTCAACCATGGCTGGAACTTGCGGGCGTAGTCGCCCATCGGACCGCATTTCACGAAAACCTTGAGGAGTTCCATCGCCGAAAGATAGGCCCCGTAGGCAAAGCGCTTCTGGTCGCGCGCGGCATACATCAGTCTTGCAAATGAGATTGCAGGACTCGCTTCGTCTCCCATTTCGGCGATGCTTGCCCTTCCACCCCGCGCCCAGCCCATCTGTGCCAGCGTCGAGGCAATCTGCTCCATGATCTCGATTTTCGGCGAAATCCAGCCGTAGTCCTTCGCGTTGTATGAGTAGAGCCAGGCAGTCGTGAACATGTCCATCGCAAGCTTTCCAGCATCCTCCTCGCATTTTCCCCAAAGTCCTGCATCATTCCTGTAGAGGAATGTCTTCTCTCCAATTTTTTCCTCCTTGTAGCCATCCTTCGTGAAGTATGAGTACTCGAGGAGATTTCTCATATTCTCCCTTGCAGCGTCAAGTTTGTCCGACGGCACATATCTCATCGCTATTGCCTTTGTTCTGTCGCAGGTTATTACACCCCAGCAGAAATTGGTGTTTGTCCCCTTGATGTCCTTTTTAGGGTAGCCCTTCTCATAGCTTTTCTGCGGATACGGTTTTCCATCAAGACAGAAATTTGGCGCCTCCTTTGTCAAAGTCTCGACCGCGGACTTCACAATCGGATCGGACGAGTCCGTATCCAGTTCGTATTCATAGGCTTCTGAAAGATATTGCAGTATGCCCACGGATACCTCGTAGGAGTCCGCCTCTTTTATCCCGCACCAGGGACCAAGCGTCGTCGGATATACAGGATCAAAATAATTTCCAGTGAATTTGATTGGAAATCCATATCTTGCCGCCAGCGAAATCGTAGGAGGAACAGGAGCAAATTTCAGTGCCTTCGTGCCCCAGTCGTCGGATGTCTCGAGATACTTCACATCATAGCTTATATTCAGGGCGTTCTTCTCCAGATCAACCTGAAAATTGTCGCGGATGAAATATGGAATCGCGCGCGCAGTGGATGACAGGAAATCGCATCTTTCGACAATCCCCGCTGGAAGCGAATCCTTCCACTCGTAGGGTCTTATGTTTGTCGGCGCAAGCTCGCCAAGCTTTATCCCGAATGCGCCGTCTGAACTTTTTCCAGATGCGTCTGAGAACTGCCTGCTTGCCGGGTTGTCCTGCGGAGGACGATAGAAACCAAAAAGATTCATAATGACTATCTGTCCAAGCTCCTTCTCGAATCCGAGATGGAGTCCATTTGCGAATTTCGCAGATTTCAGCCTGTGCTTAAGCACGACGAGCACAGGCATGTCGAACTTTTCCCATCCTTTGGCTCCGGCAAACCATACGAGCATCCAAGGCTTGTCCATCTTTTCAAGATCGGCTTTCCGAATCTCAGAGCCTTCCTGAAATACCTTTGGCGTTCCGGCGACCGAAAATGCCAGTCTCGTCGGACTGCCGACGCGCCAAGTCTGCGGAAGTCCCTGGAAAAGATAAATCTCCGGACTCGAGCTGAGTATCGCCCAGCCGGGATAATATTCTGGGGCTAGAACGGTGAAGGCACCTTTTTCAGGAGGGCAGGGGAGCTCCAGTGCCTTTCTATGATCTGAAATTTTGTCAGAGAGGATGTTTTTCCATGGAGCCCCCGCAGTTTTCCTGAACGCGTCGGAAAAATCGTCGGCAATTGCAGCAGAACTGAGGAGGGCAAACGCGGCCATACGGAGAAATTTGCTTGTCATGGACAACGTGGACTTGGACTGGTAAGCCTGCAACAATTTCGCTTCGCAACTCTTCTGCTTCATATTATTTCCATACTCCTTGCAATAGTTATATCACAAATATATCACAACTTCGGTGAAATGTCAAGCCATGCAAGATATTCAGTTGCTGTCCAGCCTTCTGTCTGTGCGTCCCGCACCTGCCTGTAGTGCATAGAGCAGACAGGCTCAGACAGGTTAGGCTGTCCTTATTTCTTCAATTTTAAATTTTG
>DYRX01000510.1 GCA_020718525.1 Victivallis vadensis | reverse complement strand
ACAGTCCAGGTCCGTCTTCTGGAGATGACGAGCTGGAACGGCAAAGCCGAAATGGGGTTCTTCGGGAAAGAGCGTACTTTTTTGAAAAACCGGTGCGAAACGACATTCATCCGACAAGTACATGTTTGGCCTCGTGAATGGCGAGTATCCGCAGTTTGAAGAATTCGATGTCTCGAAATCCGTAGGCTTGACGCTTCATGGTCTTGATCTTGTTGTTCATTCCTTCCAGCGGCCCAGTTGATATGGGAAAATCGTAGTATGCGAGAATTGCCTTCCGGTGGGTTCTCAACGTCTTCGCGAACGTGACCAGTTGTCGAATCTTCGACGCTTTTGCCTTGTTGATCCATGCTGTGAGATTTTTCCCGGCGATCCTCTTTGTCTTTGCTGACCAAATGGATCTGAGGTCCTCTTTCAAGTAATATGCGATTGCCAATGGCTTGTTTATCGACAGAGCTTCCTCCAGACGAGCCTTTTCATTCCGAGTTTCATCTAGATTTTCTGGATTCTTCAAAAGCAACCAACGTGTTCCCTTCAAGACTTTCTTCTCATCTTCCTGTGCTTTCCGGTACAAGTCGCGGCGAATGTCCGAGAGCTTTTCATTGAGAGACTTGACTACGTGAAAATGATCCAAAACCAATTTGGCCTTCGGCAGGTTATTTCGAACTGCAGAAATGTATGCCGCCGACATATCCGTCGCAACTGCCTCAATCTTATGCTTGGCGTTTCTCAATCTCATCCAGAATGGGTCAAGAGCGTCCGCGCCCTTTCCATCGCCTACAAACACAGCAGCGCCGGTCGCGAGATCCATGACTACGGTCAAATATCGATGACCTTTGGACACAGCGATCTCATCGATAGCGATGCGCCTCAACCCCTTCAGACTCG
The DNA here is from genome assembly GCA_020718525.1 of Victivallis vadensis. Taxonomy (GTDB): domain Bacteria; phylum Verrucomicrobiota; class Lentisphaeria; order Victivallales; family GWF2-50-93; genus DYRX01. The sequence continues at coordinate 724 of DYRX01000510.1, read as the reverse complement.
GCTTGGCATAACGCTTTTGAAGATGCCGTTTTTGGATTTCCTTGACTACATCCCACGAAATTCCAACATGTCGAGCAACATCATCAATCGTGGCCATTTCCAGGAGATCAAGGACGCTTCGTTCAAACGCCTTTGTATAGGAGACTCTCGGATCAGCGAAGCGAATCTCAGCTTGCCGAATTGCTCGGCAGACATTGCACTCCAAGCGCTGCACATCAAGCACGATGAAGACATTCTTTCGCACGACCCGGCCTGTCCGGAACCGCCTCTCCTTGGTTCCGCGCAATGTCACTTCGTGAGAACCGCATTGGCTGCAACAAAGTTTCGAAGATCGATGACGAACCTTGAATTCAACCTTGTCTTCGCAGTAATTGGTAGACACGTAATCGTAACCGACGATCCCGAAAAGATGATACAGTATGCTGGTGGACATGGTTCCCTCCCCGTAAGGTTGAGTAGAGACTCCTTACATGAGGGGCTGTGTCCATCTTTTTCAAGTCCTGGGAAAAAAACCTACTCTTTCCAGTGCAGAAGCGCTTTTGAGGACAGGCCGCTAAAGGGGAAAGCCTGCTTCTCGCGATCTGATCCCCTGTTCAGCGGAAAGTATCCAATTTCCCGATGAGCCAAAATTCTCTCGTCTCATGCTGCGGATCCTGCCTGCTTCCGGTCTCGACATCACAGAGGACGACATCCTTGCATACGCCCTCACTGAGCCAATAGACCC
>DYRX01000202.1 GCA_020718525.1 Victivallis vadensis | reverse complement strand
CTAACTATATATGGCTTTGCGCTTTTCTGGCGATGGTCTTTTTCTCAGAACTGAGTCGCCTTTCGCATAAGATGGCGGCAGTAGTGCCAGATGGGGAGGCGAGATGTCGCCTTCCATCCTGCGGACAATCGTCTCGGCCGCTCTTCTTGCCATTTCAGCAAAGGGATACTTGACGCCTGAGAGTTCATTTATCCCGAAATGGACAAATTCGGTCTTCGGTATTAAATCTCCGTATGCCGCGATAGAGAGATCGCGCGGAATCTGGACTCCCTTCATGCCCAGCGTCAGGACTGCATGCCTGGCTATCGCATCCGTGACGGTGACTATTGCATCTATCCTGTCTTTTGCAATGAGTTTCTTCATCCTCACAGCCTCCAAGGGAGAAATCCAGTTGGATGGCAGATCCATCACGATGGATGGCATTTTCCGGGCGGCGACAAATGCCTTGTAGGCGTCAAGCCTCATTCCGAAGGATGGGTCGGGGATGAGACAGTTGAGGAAAAGTATTCTCCTGTGACCGGTGGAGATGAGATGCTCCATGATCATGCCTGTCCCGCTTACGCTGTCAACCGCTATGCTGTCGTATGGGACCACTGCCGACAAGGAGACTCCGACGGCAGGGATCTTGAGGCGTTCGAGAGAAAGGAGGTCTTCCCTGGACATAGGCCGGCCGGAGAAGTGGAGGAGCCCCCCTATCTGCTCCGGCAGAATGTGATCGAGAATGCTTGCGCGTTCCCCCTGAATCAAAGGAATCTGATGGATCAAAAGACCGTAGCCGTGATTGGAGAGGGAGGATGCCAGCGTCTCGATGAATTCCGGGTGTGTGTCCAGCGAGATGGATGCGATAAGGGCGACAGGCTTGCGCTGTCCGTCCGGGGAGAGTCTCCACCCATGTCCGTGCTTGGGAATTAGAAGCCCCTCCGAGGCGAGCTTTTTCAACGCGGAGCGGAGCGTTTTCCGGCTGACCCCGTATATCTTGCAGAGCCTGTCTTCGGTGGGAAGATATTCGCCTTCCCGAAAGTCGCCGGAAGATATTCCAACCTTCAGCTTTCCGCATATGCGGTCGCTGAGCGAGAGCCTGGACTTGAAGCGTGGCATTTATGTTACTCCGTTTTTACTATGTGTTATCCCTGTTGTTACTTATATTATATGACAGATATGCATAAAAATCAAAATATTTTATGAAAAATGTTTGACTTATCTTTTTCTCGGTCCTAAATTGCTGGGAAACAAAGAGAGGAGATTGCGATGAAGCTGAGCTCGAAAGATGTCGCGAAGATGATAGACCACTCGCTCCTGCATCCCACACTGGGAGACTCCGAGCTGAAGAAGGGATGCGAACTCGCCCTGAAATATGATGTCGCGTCATGCTGTGTAAAACCTTATCACACCGCGCTTGCAAAGAAGCTTCTCGCAGGTTCCGATGTGATGGTCTGCGCGGTCATTGGATTTCCCCACGGCAACAGCTCTTCGGAGATCAAGGCGGAGGAGGCCGGGCAGGTCTGCAGGGACGGCGCACAGGAAGTTGACATGGTCATAAACATCGCCAGAGCTGTCGAGGGGGACTGGGACTTTGTCGAGAAGGACATCGCCGCAGTGCTCGCCGTGACGAAGCGGTGGAAAGCCGCCATAAAGGTCATATTCGAGACTGACTACCTGAATGATGAACAGATAATAAAGCTCTGCCAGATTTGCAGTAGGCTCGACTGTGAATTTGTCAAGACTTCCACTGGCTACAACTATGTGACAATGCCTGATGGCCAGCTTGGATACAAGGGTGCCGGAGACTACCACGTTCTGGAGCTGATGCGGAAGCACAGCAAGGCATCTGTCCAGGTCAAGGCGGCGGGGAAGGTCCGAACTTTTGAAGCGTTTATCGAAGTCCGTGAGAAGTATGGTGTGACCCGTGTTGGAACGGCGCAGACAGCCGCAATAGTGGAGGAGGCCCGCGTGAAGCTTGATGGTGCAAAACCAGGCGAGAAAGTGGCTGAAGTCAAAGGATATTGAGCGGGGGCCTGCGCCATTCACCCGGGAAGCGGGAATATGAACAGATAATCCAAAGATCAGAGGCGGCATCAGTGAACGTACTTCTTATTACAAGCGACCAGCAGAGATGGGACTGTCTTGGAATGCTCAATCCGAAGATCAGCACTCCGAATCTCGACCGTCTTTGCCGGGAGGGAATTCTGTTCAGAAACGCCTACACTCCATCTCCGGTCTGCACTCCCGCCAGATGCAGTATGCTTACAGGACTGTATCCCTCGAAGCATGGGGCGTTCCAGGTGGGGACCGCTCTGCCAGAAGATTTCTCGCCAAATATCCCAAGGCACCTTTCTGACGTCGGCCATTTCACCGCCCTTCTCGGCAAGGCCCACTTTCAGCCATGCTACAAGGCGCCGGAGAGCTTCGAGAGCGAGCCGAATGTCCACAACCTTGATTTCTTCCGCACCTGGAAAGGTCCCTACTATGGCTTTCAAAGGGCGGAGCTGGTGATAGGTCACAACTGCGAAAGCCACGCCGGCGGAATGAACTACGGTGCCTGGCTCAGGGAACAGGGCGTGGACATCGCCAGATATTTCGGCAATCTCCCATACACACATTTTGGCAGATGGGATCTGCCGGAGGAATTCCACGGCTCGAAATGGGTGGCGGACATCACGATACGGACTCTCGACGATGCGCAACAGAGCGGAAAGCCATTCTTCCTCTGGTCCAGCTTCCAGGATCCGCACAACCCCTTCGTCTGCCCCGAACCATGGCTTTCAATGTATTCCCCCGATGACATGCCAATTCCCAATGACAAGATCGGAGCCGAAGACCTTGCATCCAAGCCGGACTTCTACAGAGCTGTTCTCGAAAAGTCCCACAGCTACGGAGACGATCCCGATCTGCAGTTCCGCGCATGGAGCGACTGCCGCAACGACAAGGGCCGAAGCAAGGACGATCTGCGCGAAATCTACAGGGCCTACTACGGAATGATCTCCCTGATGGACCACCACATAGGCAGAATATTGCGTCATCTCGAAGAAAAAAAGCTTCTCGACGACACAGTCGTAATCTTCACTTCGGACCATGGCGACTATCTTGGGCATCACGGGCTCTGGGGCAAGGGACTGCCCGCGTACGACGACACCCAGAAAGTCCCTTTCATTGTAAGGCATCCGCATTGCTCGACCCCCGGAGCTCAAAGCAAATCCTTCCAGAGCCTCCTGGACATACCAGCAAGCATCCTCGATATCGCAGGGCTCGGACAAAACGACAGAACTGACGGAGTGGTGCAGACCGAGTCATGGAAATCTGCGGAATCCGCAAGCAGAAGCTCGGTGATGGTGGAACTGCATCCGTCCCAGTCCAATTTCATGCAGTGGACATATCTGGAGAACGGCTACAAGCTTGTTAAATACAGAAATCGTTCTTACGGAGAACTTTACGATATGGACAACGATCTGATGCAAAGAAATAATCTTTTTGGCAGACGCGAATTTGCGGACATTGCCGGGAGCATGTCCCGGAACCTGGAGAAGACGAGGACTCCGGATGGCGAGGAGATTGTCAGAGAGAGGACTGCGATGGCATGAGCAGGCCGCAATGGCCCTTGCGGGATTTTATTGCAGAAATCAACAAAATAAGGAGGATGCGATGAGATACGGTCATTTCGACGAGAAGAAAAGAGAGTATGTGATAGACCGGCCTGACACTCCGGTCTCCTGGTCCAACTACATTGGAAGCAGAACCTACGGCGGGATCGTAACGAACAACGCCGGCGGATACTCCTTCTACAGGACTTCCGGCGCCGGACGCTTCACGCGTCTCACATTCAACTCAGTTCCAATGGATCAGCCCGGAAAATATTTCTACATACGGGACAATGATAGCGGCGACTTCTGGTCTGCGTCATGGCAGCCGGTCGCCAAACCGCTGTCCGAATACAAAAATGTCTGCCGCTTCGGACTCGGCTACGCCGTCATCGAGAGCGAATACTCTGGCATCCGCTCCGAGAGCACCTATTACTCGCCTCTAGGAGAGAATTTCGAATATTGGCGGCTGAAGCTGACCAACAAGAGCGCAAAGAAACGCAGTCTTTCGGTCACGACCTATACTGAGTTCACCATGGAATGGAACATATTCCAGGATGCGTTCAACCTCCAGTATACGATGTACATTTTGAAGACCCGCATGCTTGACGGCTTCGTCGAGGCTTCGATCAACAGGCATCTCAAGGAGGATACTGCGAATTTCGCAAACCGGGACCAGAGCAGATGGAGCTGGATGACCCTCCTCGGTTCGAAGATCAGCGGATACGAGCTCGACAGGGAAAAATTCATAGGGCCATACCGCAGCTACAGCAATCCTCTCTGCGTCGAGAGCGGAAAATGCACTGGGAGCGGAGCCTACGGCAACAACGGATGCGGCGGACTGCAGACGAAGATCTCCCTTGAGCCCGGTGAATCAAGGGAGCTGATTGTAATGCTAGGAGTCGGAAAGGTGGAGCGCGAAGGAAAGCAGGCGCTGAAAAAATTCGGATCGGCCGCCAGAGCCGACGAGGAGTTTGCGAAAATCGCAAGGCATTGGGGAAGCCGCCTGGCAAGCCTTCAAGTCGAAACTCCGGACAAGGAGATGAACCAGATGCTGAACACATGGGGAGCATACAACTCCCTGATGACATTCTACTGGTGCAGGGCGGCAAGCCTGGTCTATTCCGGAGATGGCAGGGATGGCCTCGGATTCCGCGACGCGGTCCAGGACATAATGGGCGCAAGCTCCCTGCTGGAACCGAAGGAGATACGCGAGAGGCTGGAACTCATGCTCAGCGGACAGGAATCCAATGGTGGCGCAATGCCGGAGCTGAAGCCTTTCGCGCATCATCCCGGAAAGATGCCGCTTACAAATCCTGCCGAACAGCGCTCCGACGACTGCCTCTGGTTCTTCAATGCGATCCCGGCCTACGTGAACGAGAGCGGGGACATTGATTTCTACAGAAAAGTTGTCCCATATTCCGACAAGGGATCCGACACGGTCTTCAAACATCTGAGGCGTGCCCTGGAGTTCAACCTCGAAAGGACTGGAGCCCACGGACTTCCATGCGGACTCTACGCCGACTGGGACGACTGCATAAGAATGGGATTCAAGGGGGAAACGGTTATGGTCGCCTTCCAAGTCCGATGGGGACTTGCGATTTTCGCGGAGATCGCCGAAAGGCTTGGCAGGAAGGCCGACAAAATCTGGGCGGAGAAGGAGCTCCGCAGGATAGACGGACTGATCCAGAAGCAGTGCTGGGACGGAAGCTGGTTCGTCCGCGGATTCAAGGACAACGGCGAACTGCTCGGGAGCCGCAGGAACAAGGAGGGGATGATACATCACAATGTGCAGAGTTTCTCCGTGATGAGCGGCGGAGCGACATCGGAGCAGGCAAGGAAGGCGATGGATTCGGTCGAGAAGCATCTCGAGACGAAATATGGCTGTATGGCGCTCATGCCGCCTGTCGTCAAAGCTGAATGCCGCGAGCTTCGCATGGTCCTCATGCATCCAGGTGAAAAGGAGAACGCAGGCATATTCAGCCATTCGCAGGGCTGGATCATCATGGCTAACTGCATGCTCGGCGACGGAGACAGGGCATACCGCGTCTATCGAGCAAATCTTCCCGCAAGATTCAACGAGATGGCCGAAGTCCGCAAGATCGAGCCCTATGTATATTGTCAGACCACCAGCAGTAGATTCAGCGATAGGGAAGGCATGTCGCATGTCCCCTGGCTTACAGGCGCGGCTTCGTGGAGCTACTACGCGCCAACCCAATACATTCTCGGCATCAGACCTGAGCTCGAAGGCTTGCGCATAGATCCATGCATCCCATCGAAATGGAAAGGCTTCAAGGCGGAGCGCATTTTCAGGGGAAAGAAAATCTCATTGACGGTCAAAAATCCCGACGCCGTATCCAAAGGCGTGAAAAAACTGATCCTCAATGGAGAGGAGATATGCGGCAATTTGCTTCCAGTCAATAAACTCAAAGCCGAGAACGAGGTCATATGTCTGCTATAGTTGACGATTCGAAAATCATCCCGGGATCTTCCATCCTTGTGGCAAGGAGGCTTGAAGAGCCCCGCCGCATCACCCATGCAATACACGACATTGACGGAACCCACAGCCTCATACGCGACTGGCCACCTGTAATGAGCCTCTCGATGTGCTATGCAATGACATGCGGATTCTCGGACGGATTCGACTCCGACGAGAACCTGATGAAACTTGTCCCGAAAGTTGGACAGCCAATCGCGGAGTTTGACGAGATCACCAGATTCTTCAACGGCTACTCCGCGATAACACAGCTCGAATACGGCATCAGGCGCGGAATCGAAGAGGGCATGATTCCGGAGGCTCGCCTCCCATTGAACTCCGACGACAGAAAGGCAAATTCGGCGATTCTCGATGTCCTCCGTTCCGGCGAGGAACGCTACCCTCACATCAGGGAGCGCAAGCATGTCGCAGACTTCATAGACTCAGTCACGCCTGCCCTCTTCAGATTCTACGAAAATCTCCTTTACAAGGCCAGCAGAGACAAGCACATCGAGGATGCAAGAAGCAACCCCGCCAGGTGGCGCGTGCCCGGAAGCCTCGAATTCATCAGCCATCTCCGCGATGCAGGAGTCGTGAACTACTTCGTCACTGGGGCCGTCGTATATGAGGGCGGAGGAATGCGCGAGGAGGTCGAAGTCTGCGGATACGAAATCGGACAGGGCAAGCTCATAGAAAGCCTGGAAGGCTCAAGCTGGGACGAGAAGATGCCAAAGAACGAAGTGATGAGAAAGATATTCAGGGATAGGAATCTTGCGCCCGCAAATGTCCTCATCCTCGGCGATGGGAGGACCGAAATAAAGTCCGCCGCCGAGATGGGCTGTCCCTCCATAAGCAGGCTTCCACACGAAGACGAGAGACAGAGAAGGCTTCACATCGCGCTCGGCGTGAACTACATCGTTCCGGACTACACTGACACCAGCTTGAAAAAAATGATATATAAGGAGGCGTGAAACATGCATACAAAATGGCGTGAATATGTGCGGGACATAGCTGAAAGCCTTGAAAAAATGATCGTGACCGACTCGAAAGGACGCAAGCTCCAGGCCGATGCCGCATTCAGCAGGCTTCAAAAGACATTTTCCGAAGCGAGGAAGATGCGCAGGATCGTCTTTCTGGCCGGCAATGGAGCAAGCGCATTGATCGCAAGCCACTTCGCCGCTGACATGGCAAAGAACGGCAGAATGCACACGCAGGTCTTCACAGACCAGTCCCTCATCACGGCCGTCTCTAACGACATAAGCTACGAGGACGTCTATTCCTTCCCTCTCACGATACGAGGCTCGAAAGGCGATATCTTCATCGGAATAAGCAGTTCCGGAAACTCCCCGAACATTGTGAAGGCCGCAAAGACGGCGCGGGACCTGAAAATGTCCATTGTGACGCTCTCCTCGATGAAAGAGGACAACAAGCTGAGAAGGCTTGGCGACTTCAATTTCCATGTTTCTGCAGGGACATATGGATACGCGGAGTCAACTCACGCCGTCGTCCTGCACCACCTTATGGACATGCTCGAAGTCAAGTAGGAACAGCTCCGTCCTGCTTTTCCGGGCGGAACAACGGATTATGCATGAAATCCACGAAAAAGCATCTCCTTCCCATGGAATCGAGCTTGACTTGCAGATTTTCAAGTATAGAGTCTCAATCCGCGTCGTGGTGGCTGTAGCTCAGTTGGTTAGAGCGCTTGGTTGTGGCCCAAGAGGTCGCCGGTTCAAGTCCGGTCAGTCACCCCATCATTTCCCCCTATGAAAACCCCCAGATTCTCCAAAGGCTGAATA
>DYRX01000509.1 GCA_020718525.1 Victivallis vadensis | reverse complement strand
TGCACCCTGAAGGGGTGCAACAACATTGGTAATTGGAAATAATTTATTATTCAAGAGTATTACGATTAGTATTTAAGGGACAGGACACTAGTTTCCGAATGCGGCAACGACTGATTTGCGCAAATCGTCAAACGTCTTGAAATACTTCAGATGTGGAGCAGGCCGTCTCTCTCCAATATTATCAGGCAAAGAGGGGGTTCTGCATGCCTTGAATGCGTTTCTTGGTGGACTATATTTTTCTCACTGCAAATCAAGAACAGAAATTGATCTGATTATGAAAGTTGCCTTTCTTGTGCCGGGTTCCGGAAACATGGCGTACTGCCAGAATTGCCTGCGCGACATTTCGGCGCTGAAAGCCATGCGGTCCTCGGAGCATGAAGTCTTCGTTGTGCCCCTCTATCTGCCGACAAGTGAAGCTTTGCCTGCCTCCGGCAAGGGAGGATCCCCTGTCTTCTATGGAGCGATCAACTGCTATCTCAGCCAGAAAATTCCTTTCTACTCGAGGATGCCTGGCTTCATCAAGTCATTTTTCGACTCCGAGTCCGCGCTTTCCTTCGCGATGCGCTTTTCGGGAGCTACTAAGGCGAGCTCGCTAGAAGATCTTACTATGTCAATGCTACTCGGAGAAGACGGGAGGCAGAAGGGCGAGCTTGACAGGCTTGTCCTATGGATTGAAAAGGAGAAACCCGACATCATCCACATATCTAACGCGCTTTTGCTGGGCGTGGCAAAGCAGTTCAAGGAGAAGCTTGGAATCCCGCTTGTCTGCACGTTTCAGGACGAGACCCAGTGGATTGATGGCATGAGCAAGCCAGCGGCGGCGAAAATCTATGCGCTGATCACAGAACGATGCACCTATCTCGACGCAATGGTGTCGGTCAGTTCCTTCTATTCAGGAGTCATGTCCAAAAAACTTTCCATCGCCTCTGAAAACTTTAAAACCATTTATCCGGGAATAGACGAGTCCCTATATCAAAAAAGCTCTTTGCCGGCAGATCCGCCTCAAATTGTCTTTTTGTCAAGGATGTCGGAAGACTCGGGGCTCGGTATTCTAGTTGATGCCCTCATTGAGGCGGCGGGATCTTCCAGCATGAAGGGCGTCGCTTTGACCGCTCTGGGGGGAGCGTCTTCCGAAGACAGGCGATTTATAGGTTCTCTCCGCAGGAAACTCGAAAGGAAGGGGCTTGGAAAAACTTTCAACCTGATATGGGACTTCGAATTTGAGACGAGGATGCGGACTCTTTCGTCGTCGTCTCTCTTCTGCGTTCCGAAAATCTCCGGATCGGCGTTCGCATATGAGATGCTTGAGGCGTTTGCGGCGGGTGTTCCAGCTCTGGTTCCTGACAGCGGCGCATATTCGGAGATGATCGGCGAAAGCGGAGCGGGAAAAGTCTACAGCCCCAACAAGCCTGCAGAACTTGCATCGCGCCTGGAGGAAATTCTGGGCGACCGGGAAGGACTCCGCTCAATGTCTGAAAAAGCCATTGAGACCGCGCGAGCGAAATATTCCTCCAGACAGGCGGCTGAAAAATATCTCGAACTTTTCGCCGGTGTCCTGTCACTTAAATACTAATCGTAATACACTTGAATAATTTAACCGGCTACGCCGGGACGTT
>DYRX01000508.1 GCA_020718525.1 Victivallis vadensis | reverse complement strand
ATCGCCAAAATCCTTGACGGCAAATGTATGCTTATTTATCGGACAGGACACTAGCCCTCGAAGCTCCCACCACAGTGCCGCGCCAGAGGGCAAAGCAGGAAGTGACGCACGGGGACAAACTCCTGTGCGAGGACGACCGGAATATCGATCAAGCAATGAAAACGAAACTCACCATAACCTTGCTCCTACTCTCGAGCCTTTCATTATCCGCGGCGGACACGTTTACAATAAGTGGAAAAGACATTTCGGTTCCACAACCGGAGGGTTTTGTCCGGATAACGGACGAAATGGTCGCCGTCTCCAAACTAGTTCAGCAGATGGCCGATCCCGTGAATGACACTCTCGCGTATTATATCATGGAATCCGAGCTTCCAACCGCAATGGCAGGCGGGATGCCCAGCCTCGAAAAGACATTCATGCTCAAAGTAAACAAGGGCTTGCGAGGAATGACAGTCGGCAAAAATGACTTTTCACAACTCAAAGGCATGACCAAAAGTCAGAACCAAAAAGTATTTGAGAGCGTCAAAGCCCAGGCCCCGGATCAGATGAAGAAAATGAGTGAGGGAGTGAGCAAGGAATTCAATGTCGATGTCGCGATGGAAATATCACAGATGGTTCCCCTGGATCCTCATTATGAAAGTGAAAGTGCTCTGGCCTACTCAATGTATCTCAACTTCGGAGTCGGAGCAGGGGAAACGAAGACTGAGGAAATCGTATCGGCGACAGCCATTTTTCTGAATGCATCAGGAACAGTGCTTTTTCTATATGGGTACGCACCGAAATCTGAGCTTGAATGGACAAGAGAGGCCTCAAGGAAGTGGGCTGAGAGCGTGATGGCAGTCAATGGTCCGCCTCCAGCAACATCTTCTGGTGGAAGAACGTTTGATTGGGGCAAGGTGATGGAGAAGGGACTTGTTGGAGCCGTTGCCGGGGGACTTATCGCATTATTCTTCGGGGTCGTCTCGAGATTGCAAAGAAAGAAGGGCTAACCAATCAGTCCTGGCTACCGCTTTGCGCTCTTTCGCGCCTACTCTCCGCTCCAGTTCAAAATTCAACCACCAAATGTCCTGTCCGATAAATAAGCAGGAGTCGCAGGATCGACATCGTCGTCTTGCCGAAAATCCGCATTTTGGGCATTATCGAGTTCATGGCCTCAGAACACATCCCACGCACGCACTTGGAAAACTGGGGTTGGTGCGTGGCGGTGCCGTGGCGAAACCCCTTCTTGGGTCTATCGACCCAAATCGACTGGATAGACCCAAGAAGGGGACGAAAATGGGGGGGAGGAGCAAAAAATGCCATCGTCCGCCAAAACAGCATTGCCAAATGTCAAGGTCCGGCAAACTTTGGCCAATATGAACGGTTCCCAGAGCCTTCGCCCCGCCCTTCTTACGTATATCGCCTCAAATCCAGGGATATACGAAAAGGGGATGATCATTTGTTCGGTCAAAAAAACATGTCAGTCTCGAAGGTAAAATGCCTGCACTGCGGTGCCGATATTCTTCCCCAGACCGCCGCAGCTACCGGTGGCTATTGCCGAAGCGGAAGATGCGAGGCTGACCGTCGAAGCATCTCGTATGCCGAGTCCAGACGAGCAAAGACGGAAAAGCGAATTGCCTCAG
>DYRX01000201.1 GCA_020718525.1 Victivallis vadensis | reverse complement strand
TCCGTAATTATCTAATAATAAGACTATTATGCCTTAAGTTGATAGCTATGGGGAATTCCCCCTGAGAAGTCCAACGACTCCGCTTACACCAACGCCAAGACGTAGATCCATTCCAAGCTTTTTCATGAATGTGGCGGCAATGGCGGCAGTTCTATGGACATCATATCCTATCTCGGGATGCCTGTGAATGTCCCTCCTTATCGCAACGAGGCGGGGCTTGAGCTCGAGGGCTCTCCTCATTAATGAGTCGTCAGTCTCGGCATGCATTTACAGTCCTTGAATGGTTATAATAAGGTTTTCGCGGTTCTCTCCGACCTGATCCGCATCAATCTTGGGGTGGTTTGGGCTCAATCCTCAATCGCCAGATAATACTGCCCGTATCTGTTGACCCAGCCGTTGATTTTGGACTCGGTTCCAAGATTGTCGAGCGAGCCAAAGACTGCGGAATTGTATGCCGTCGGCGTCCTGAGCAACGGATCGGTATAGGACCTGTTGTCAGGATCCAAATCCCCTGTGGTCACGCCGAAGTATCTGACGCAATTGCTGAAGGCCGTCCGCGCATAGCTTTTGTAGGCGGCATTCCCTGTCTCGGAAAACATGAAAGAGGCGGCGTCCGAGGACATGAGGAGATATGGAATTGTGCCGTAGCTATATTCGAGGGGAGGAAGCCCCTCTCTGGGGACATTGATTTCGAATGGAATTTGAAGCGGACGGTAGAGCCCATCCGGATTGGTGTCGCCTCCGAATGTCCTTGCAATGAGCCAGTCGGTGATGCGCCTGCATAGAGGAAGAAGCTGTCCGGACGCGTAGGCGGGGTCTTCTACTCTCATCACCTCGTCATACACCTTTATTGCAGGCAGAATGAAATAGCAGTGCTGGAGCGGGGAGACAAGATCATCGGTGCGCAGATATTCCGGCGCGTCTCCGGTATGGGCATAGACAAATCCTCCGGAGCCTGCCGCCGCCTCTCTTGCGAAAACATTGTGCAGAGCATCCTTGATGGCGTCCGGTAGGCTCTTTGTCCCGTAGGAACTTGTTTGAAATGAAAGACTTGGATCAATTCTATACGCATTGACAAGATTTTCTGAAATCCAGCCCATGAGGCGGATTTCCGAAGTGTCGGGGCGCCCATCCTGGTTGAATGATTCATAAAGATAGAGCCTTATGCCGTCAATTATCTCGTAGAATGCGTCTTTTCCCCTCGGATCGCATGATATCAGCCAGTGGAGGGCGTATCCCTGCGACCAGGTATGGGTGGGACGTCCAGCACCAAAAACATTGCCGGGACTGTTCCTGATAGGCCTGGCCTCCCAATTTTTCTGGCGGTTGAAGGCGTTTCCGTCAAGAGTCGTATGATATATGTCGAAGTCAATTTCGTTTCTGGCAAAAGTCCTTGCTGCATCAGCAAATTCGATTCGTCCGGTTCTCATCATGTGAAGGTACATGCCATAAATCCAGTCGTAGTGATTGCCGGACACGGTGCCCTCTCCGTTGCCTGCCCATCTCAGCGATCCGTATTCGCACCAGCTTGTAATGTCATCAACCTTTTTACGGGCGATCTTCCCTTTGTAGTTCAACTGCCCCCAAAGGGATATTCCCGGCATGTTTGTCGACGGGTTCTGAACGTCGGCCTGGACTACTTTCGCCCTTTGTATGCGCTCGAAAAGGTCAAAGTCCGCAATCTCCGCTCCGCCGCTCAGGGATGTCTTGGGGGGCGTGATCATTCCCCAGGCCTTTGTCGAGGAATAATACGACGGCTCGCATAGGGCTAGCGGACCTTGCGTTTCGTATCCAGACGCGAGGGATCCGTCCGAAGCGTATCTGCTCTCTTCCAGCGTAGGAGCCGAGCTCGAATCGTTGAAATGGAAGAGAACTGTCTTTTCCGTGCCGCTGAAAAACTCATATTTTTTTGCGCCTTCAAGCAGTTGCACCTGTGTTTGTCCTCTGACCTTTTTATTCCAGGACAGAGACTTGAGCGCAATTTGCTTAATCCGCTTTCCGGCGCTGGGTTCAAAGCCGTAGCTGTTGTTGTTTCGGAAGACCAGTTGAACCCTGAAATCGCTTCTATTGCGGTAGAAGAAAATCCTCGCCAAAAAGCTGATCGCCTGACCTTTTTTGATGTTTCTCGGCTTTTTCGCCTCGCTCATCCATCGTCCCTCTACCTTTACGACAGCAAGCATCGGCCCGTCGTTTTCAATGCTCCATCCGCCCAAGGAAATGGGCTCGTCCGGAAGAGATTTGACTGCAATGGTGGGCACTGCCCTGAAATTCCCGCCTGAATTAGCATAAATCCCTCTGCCAGCTAGAGTTAGCTCAGTTTTTTGGAACCGATAAGTCGCCGGTCCTGTGTTGACAATAATCTCGCCGTCAAGCGTTTCTGGCGCGGAGTCAGAGACCGTCAATCCGGCAAATGGCGTGGGAGTGGAATTTAGCTCAAGACTTGCCGCCGCAGACGAGGACTGCGGAAGATCCGCCTGGAAATGCAGATGAAGCCACCTCACACTGCCATCTTTCCATCTGGCGACCGGATCGAACTGCGCATTGACTTCCGTTCCTCCAACAGTCAGGCGCAATTTGTTCAAATCGGAGTCGTTTAAAACGCCTGCGGCAAAAGGAACGCCCGAGCTAACAGGTTCAGAAACAAGGTGTTCTGCCTTCCTGTTCAGGACAGTCAGTGATACTGTCTGAGAAAAAAGTGGAGAGACCGCCAGCAGAAGGACGCAAAACACAAGATGCTTTTTCATAGCCCACCCCACTCCCTTTGTTGCAGTTATCCTAGCCGTTGACTAAGAAATCACCATATCCTAAATATTTCAAGCCTTTGCTCCTAGAAAGACTGAGCAATTCCTCAGTAAGCAAGCCTCATTTGCGTAGTACCAGCAAAAGGCGGCACTACAATGCAGGGAGAGATATAGCATTCGTAGCCGAAAAACGCTCTTCGGGCCAGAATTGCCACTTGCCTGCGCGCTTCCACAAGCAGGTAGGGATAGAATCGAGAAGAGAGCAAATACCGGGTCAGATAGCGATTAAACAGATATAGAATACCATTTCTGAAATTCATGTCCTGAAAAAAGCATTTTTGCCAATTGTCATTTCAAGATTTAGGCATTATATTCAAGCCGACGGAGCGCTTTCTGGGATTTTAGCGGACGGAAAACTTCTGCGGTTTTTAACTTGGCTTGAAGATTCGGACGCAGTTTTCCGCGGAGCTCCCAATTGACGAAAGCGGGTGTAGCATAGTGGTAATGCTCCAGCTTCCCAAGCTGGCTATGAGGGTTCGATTCCCTTCACCCGCTCCAATTTCCGCAATACGCATATGCCGGGATAAATATTCACTGAACTATGTCGTTCAGCGAATCTTTACATAGTCCGGATTCAGTAAACGAATGTAGCTTACTGAATGCGTACGGCCAGGAGGCATCGTGGGGACCGCCAATCTTCCTAGTTTGAAAACGATAGAATATCATGAATAGGGGAATGAGATGACTGCAGTCCGAACTTTTTTTTGCGCAATTCTGGCTTTGTTTATTGCCTGCGCAGATCTGCATGGCGATAGCAGTCCTGCTCCCGGCGCCGAAGGCTCCTTTTGGAAATCCATATCAAACTTCTTTCTACCGCATCTTGAAGATAGAAAGATCGTTTTCGAAAAAGAAAGCCCGTACCACAGGATTACAGTCGAGGATGATTCCCAGGGACTGCGCCATCTGGTCTTCAGTCCAAACAGAGGCTCCCAGGGCGTTTGGAATCCTGCAGATCCGGAAAGCCTTGTTTCCCCCTATTGCAGACGCACTGCCCTCTTTCTGGCTATGAACGATGGGAAAAATGACGCGAAAAATATTTTGTTCATCGGTCTCGGAGCCGGAATAATGCCGAGATTTGTCGCGCGCAGATTCCCGGAAGCTCAAATTGACGTGGTGGAGATTGACCCCGCCGTCCCAGAAATTGCGGAAAAATACTTCGGACTTGAGACAAAGTCCCTGAAGCTAAGAATCATAGTCGCCGACGGCAGAGACTATGTCAATAGGAATACGAAAGCCTACGACATGATTTTTCTCGACGCATACGATGCCGAAAAAATTCCATTCCATCTCACAACGGTCGAGTTTTTTCAGAAACTTCGCAAGTCTTTGTCCGGCAATGGCTTTATAAGCGCGAACATCGCAGACATCGGCAACGGCGAATTCATGGCGTCGGAATTGCGCACAGTAATTTCGGTCTTTCCTGAAACGGAGGCATACTCCTGCGGCAACAGGATGAGCCTGCTCGCCTTCAGCTTCAAAGACAAGTTTCCGGAGGAGGCGTGGATTGCGCGCCGGGCTTCGGAGCTGGATTCCTCTGACAAGCTTGGATTCAGCCTGGCTGAAATCGCGGAGGGAAGGCTTGCCGACGACGAGATTGCCTCCATGACGGAAAGAGGGACGATTTTGACGGACGACCATGCTCCGATAGAAAAGATGGTAAGATGATCGAGGATTTCCTCTGCCGGCATTTGATTTTTTGCATTTGAACCATTCACTTATGGCTTTGTCGCTTCAAACAGCGGCTTCCGTGCATATGCGCGGTGGCGTCACAACAGGAAGGCATTTGTCAGACACATGAAAACCGCTTTGTTCCCGGGAAGCTTCGATCCTGTCACAAACGGACACTTGGACATAGTCAGCCGGGCGGGCAGAATATTCGACCGGATCATTGTCGCCGTCGCCAGCAACGAAAGCAAGTCTGCGCTATTCAGCATGGAGGAGAGAAAAAAGTTCCTTGAGCATGTCTGCATGGACATTCCCAACGTGGAAGTGATAAGCTTCAAAGGGCTTCTCCTCGACGCGGCAAGAAATCTCAAGGTCAGCGCCGTCCTCAGGGGACTCAGGGCGATTTCGGATTTCGAATACGAGTTTCAGATGGCGATGATGAACAAGGAGCTGGACAGCAGGTTCGAAACGGTTTTTCTGATGTCCAGCTCGCAGTATTCGTTCGTGAGCTCTAGAATGATAAAGGAAATTGTGCGGCTGGGAGGCGATGTCACCCCCTTCGTCCCGCCGATCGTGAACCAGGCGCTCAAAGAGAAGCGCGGAAAAATTTTGGAGGAGACTGCCGAATGATTAAGATCCATGTCAACCAGATAGACAGGAACGGACTGCGCATCATCGGGCGCGGGAGCCCCTCCGACTTTTCGCTTCCCAACGAAAAAAGCTTCAGTTTTGTCGGCGACATCAGCTACAGCATCTTTGCAAATCTTGTCAGCGGCGGTGTGATTGTCGAGTCCAATATCGAAGCAGATCTCGAGTGCGTATGCGGGCGCTGTCTGGCTGTCTTCCGCCTGCCAGTACGAATCCCCGAATCATTCCACTTCTTTGAAAACCCAAGTTCTGACGAAATTGACTTGACAGCTCCGCTAAGAGAGGATATACTAATGGCTTTGCCGCAGAATTTCATTTGCGCGGAAGACTGCAAGGGGCTCTGTACAAGTTGCGGAGCAAACCTGAATGCGGAGGAGTGCAACTGCCGGTCCGAGGAGACAGGCAGTGAGGCGTGGCGCAAGCTGGACGGACTGCTTCTGGACGAAAAGACCCGGAGCAAGACGGCGGCGCGAGGGAAAAAAGGACAAAACAAGGAATCTTGAGATGGCAGTTCCAAAGAGAAAAAAATCGAAGATGAAGGTGCGTCAGCAGAAGGCGACTTTGCGTGCGGAGGCTATTCAGACGAACGAATGCAAAGCCTGCGGAAGTCCGGTCATTCCACACAGAGCCTGTAAGAGCTGTGGAACTTACAAGGGAAAACAGGTAATCAACGTATAGATGTCGAAAACATGAAGATCGCTCTTGACGCCATGGGTGGAGATTTTGCGCCGGAAGCCGCTATTGTCGGTGCCAGGCAGGCTCTTGATCTGCTCCCCGACATTGAACTTATTCTTGTCGGAAACAAGGACAAGATCCATGACCTGCTCAAAGAGAACAATCTCGACAAGAATCCCAGAGTCGAGGTCGTACATGCCGAACACACGGTCGAAATGAGCGACGCTTCGACATCCGCAATACGCGGAAAGAAAAATTCATCAATAACTGTCGCCGCTACGCTGGTGAGCGAGGGACGCGCGGAAGCGGTCGTAAGCGCCGGGCACACTGGCGCCGCAGTCGCCGCGACAAAAGTCAGAATGCGCCTTCTCCCCGGCGTTGACAGGCCCGCCATTGCCACAATCATGCCGAGCCAGTCAGGTCCATTTGTCATGCTTGACGCCGGAGCAAACCTGGAGTCAGACGCCGAAAATCTTGTTCAGTTCGCGGTCATGGGCGAAGTATTCGCCAAGATCGCCCTGGGCATTCAGAATCCGCGCATTGGTGTGATCAGCGTCGGCGAAGAGGACGTCAAGGGCAATGATCTGACCAAGAGAGTCTTCAAAATACTTTCCTCCATGCCCATCAATTTCATTGGCAACGTGGAGGGCAAGGTTCTTTTTCAGAAATATGCCGACGTTGTAGTCTGCGACGGCTTCGTCGGAAACGTCGTGCTGAAGTCGGTGGAAAGCATGGCAAAGGCGACTATGTTCTGGATCAAGGAGGCATTCTCGAGGAATCCGTTCAGAATGACAGGAGCCCTTCTGGCAAAAGAGGCGTTCAAGGAGCTCAAAGAGATCGGCGACTACGAGGAATACGGCGGCGCTCCTCTGCTCGGCGTCAACGGACTCTGCATCATCGGTCACGGAAGCTCCTCGCCGAAGGCATTCAAGAATGCGATTAGGGTCGCCTCGCAGTTCATCAAACTCAGGCTGAATGAACGGCTCTCCGAACGTCTCGAAGAAACTGGAGCGTTAATTTCCAAGTTAAAAAAGAATTCCGGAGCAAACAATGGGGATTAAAATTACCGGTACCGGCTCATATGCGCCGGAAAGGATACTTACAAACGCAGAGCTCGAAAAAATGGTCGAGACCAGCAATGATTGGATCATCAGCAGGACTGGAATCAGAGAGAGAAGAATCGCCGCTCCGAACGAGGCATGTTCGGACATGGCGTGCAAAGCCGCCACCAACGCACTTGCAATGGCAGGCGTCGCCCCCAAGGAAATAGATCTCATCATTGTTGCGTCGGTGACGCCGGACAAACACTTCCCCAGCACCGCCGCCATACTCCAAAGCAAGCTCGACGCGTCCAACGCGACATGCTTCGATCTCCAGGCCGCCTGCACAGGATTCCTCTACAGCCTCGAATGCGCAAACGCCCTCATGGCAAACGAATCCAACTACCGCAAGGCTCTCATAATCGGAGTTGAAAAACTCTCCGTGCTCACCGATTGGCAGGACAGAAATACCTGCGTCCTCTTCGGAGACGGAGCAGGCGCCGTGGTGCTTGAAAAAAGAACCGGCAAAAAAGACATAGGCGGAATACTTGCCAGCAAACTCGGAACCGATGGCAAATATTGCGACATACTTCAAGTCGAGGCGGGCGGCTCATCCATGCCGGCCACCCACGAAACAATAGACAAGCGGCAGCATTTCATAAGAATGGAAGGGCAGGAAGTCTTCAAGCTCGCCGTCAATGCGATGTCAAAAGCATGCCGGGATGTCCTGGAATCAGCTTCCATCCGGCCCGAAGATGTCAGGTGGCTCATCCCTCATCAGGCGAACCTGAGAATCATCAAGGCTGTCGGAACAAAGCTCGGGATGCGCGAAGAGAACGTCTTCGTAAACCTCGACAAATATGGCAACACTTCCGCCGCTTCAGTTGTAATCGCGCTCGATGAAATCGTCCGATCCTCAAAGGTGGAAAGAGGGGATTATCTCCTGCTCACGGCGTTCGGCTCCGGTCTGACCTGGGGTGCCACCCTCCTGAGATGGTGATCTGGGGGACGGATTCAGTTTACTGGTAAATATTCACTGAACTACGTCCTTCAGCGAATCTTTACTGCGCGGCAATCCATTGGGCGGGCAAATGCCATCCGCAGTTCAGCGTT
>DYRX01000200.1 GCA_020718525.1 Victivallis vadensis | reverse complement strand
TGTGCTTCACAGCACCACAAGTTCCTGAAGGATGAGAAGCTTCGCAATCCCTCGGGCGAGGACAGATCGCTCTTAAAATGTTTTACGTTTCCGAAATATATCTTGCCCCACTCAGTCGCCCAGGCCTTGAAATACTTGTCCACAAGTTCTTTGTCTCCAATAACCTTTGAAATCTCTGAAAGCCACTTAAGAAACTTTATTTTTCTTGAACCTGAAAGTTGCGCTAATTTTGGGGACTGCATCTCAAGCTTGATCGGAATAGCCTTGATACTGCGCAGGAAACCTGATTTTCTTTTCTCGAAGACAATGCTTACTGGCATTCCGAGCCACCACAGGGGAGTCTCCGCAGAATCTGCGTCTTTGAGTTCGAATGCGAAATTCCCAAGGCTGTATGCGATGGGAACACCTTTCCAGATTTCAATCCCCTGTGGAATGTGCGGGTGTGTGTTTACAACAGCATCAGCACCAGATTCCGCAAAAAAACGGCTCATCGAAACGACTCTTGGGCTCGGAATTGGATTATATTCATTGCCCCCATGTGTGAAAACAAGGACAATTTCACATTCTTTGCGTATTTCGCGGATTTTCAAGGCTGTTTCAAATACGTTTATACCCGCCGCCCCAGGCGATTTGTCCGTTGCAAGAGTAAACTCGTTTTCACATACGTTGATGATAGCGATATTAAGGCCGCAGGATTCTATGAAAAGGGGTTTTCCGGCATCTTTGGAGTTCTTCCCGGCCCCGACAGTTTTTATGCCGGACTTCTCGAGTGTCCTGATCGTGTCGAGGAGCGCCTCTCCGCCATAGTCAAGAGTGTGGTTGTTTGCGAGAAGGGCGACATCGAATCTTTTTCCCAGATAATCCACTGCGGCTTGCGGAACTCCCATAGTGGCACCGGATTTCACTATGGGATCATTTTTTCTAAGGAGGACAGGTGCTTCGAAATTGAGAAACCGCAGATTGGAAGACTCCAAAAGAACATCAATATCCCTGAAAAACATATCCGGATCCGTTCCCAGAATTTTCTCCTGCGGATAATAGTCGCCTGCCGCGAAAATTTTGAATTTATTTGTCATGTCCATTTCCCTTTCTTGTTGTGTTGATTTCAAACCTCCGACTTCTTGAAATTTGCTCAAATGGGCAATTTGGCAATTTGGCTCATAAGAAAAAAACGCACCCTCTTTTTATGGAAGGTGCGTTGACATAAAAACTCAATCTGTGATTACTTGTCTTTTTTGTGATAGTGGGTGTGCAGGAGTTCGTGGGATTTGTGTCCCAGAGGCTCATGCAGAAACTCGGAATAGATCTGAGTAATAGCAGGATTCTCGTGGGACTTGCGCATAGGCCTGTTCTCGTCCTCCTTGTAGATTGCCTTGATCCTGGCTTTTCTCACTTCGTCGTTCGTGAAGAGAGGCTGTCCGCCGCCCCCGATGCATCCGCCGGGACAGCACATCACTTCGATGAAATGATAGCCGGGCTTGTTGCCGTCAGCGACGATGTCGCAGATTTTTCTGGCGTTCGAGAGTCCATGAGCGACAGCGACTTTGGCTGTGACGCCTTCGAGAAAACTCCATTCAGGCTTGCATCCGCTAAGAGGCAGGGAAGCTTCCTTGAGCCCCTTGAGCCCCTGAATCGCCTTGACATGAAGCTTGTCCGTCGGAAGCTCACGTCCTGTGACAACTTCGTAGACGGTTCTAATCGCGGCTTCCATGACTCCTCCGGTGTTCGCGAAGATGTCTGCGGCGCCTGTTGACATTCCCATCGGAGAGTCCTGCTCACCGTCGGGTAGGCTCATAAAGTCGAGACCGGCCTCGGAAATCATCCTGCCAAGCTCGCGGGTTGTGAGGACAAAGTCAACGTCCTTGAAGCCTGATGACTTCATTTCGTCTCGATCGCATTCGAATTTTTTGGCGGTGCATGGCATGACAGAGACGACGACGATATTTTTGGGATCAATTCCCTCTTTCTGGGCGTAGTATGTCTTCGCCATGGCGCCGAACATCTGCTGGGGGGATTTGCATGTTGAAATATTGGGAATGATATCAGGGTAGAAATATTCCATATAGTTGATCCAGCCCGGCGAACAGCTTGTGAACATCGGCAGGGCGACATCCTTCTTTTCGACCAGAGCGTCCTTGAGTCTCTTGAGAAACTCGTGTCCTTCTTCGATAATCGTAAGGTCGGCGGAAAAATTGGTGTCGAAGACTTTGTGAAAACCCATTCTTCTGAGCGCTGTAACCATTTTTCCAGTAACACAGGTTCCCGGCTTGAGTCCGAAGCATTCGCCGAGAGCGCCACGGATGGCGGGAGCAGTCTGGACCACGACATGCTTGGAAGGATCGTCAAGCGCCGCCCAGACATCCTCTATCGCGTCTTTTTCGTATATTGCGCCGACCGGACAGACAGTGGAGCACTGGCCGCACTGCACGCAGACTGCGTCAGAAAGCTCTTCGCCACAGCCGGTTCCAATTACGGTGTCGAATCCCCTCATTCTTGGTGCAAGCGAGCCAACGCCCTGGACTTCCTGGCAAACGGTAACACATCTTCTGCAGAGCACGCATTTGTTCATGTCTCTGATCAATGCCGGAGTCGAGGCATCAAGCGGAATCTCTTCCTCCTTGGTGTATGGGAAGCGGACTTCGCTGATGCCCATTTCCTTGGCAAGAGACTGAAGTTCGCAGTTGTTGTTCCTCACGCAGGCATTGCAGTCCCAGGGATGGTTTGCGAGCAGAAGCTCGACGGAAAGGCGTCTGGCTTCGCGCGCCGTCTTCGAGTTGGTGCTGACGACCATTCCATTAGAGACCTTGGTGACACAGGCTGGCTGGAGGGTTCTAGCTCCCTGCACTTCCACAAGGCAAACCCTGCATGAGCCAGGGCTTCCAACGCCTTCGAGATGGCAGAGAGTAGGAATTTTGACGCCGATTTCCTTGGCGGCGTCCACAATTGTCGTCCCTTCGGCCACTGTAACCGGTGTCTTGTTGATTGTAAGCGTGACTGCCATTTTCAACTCCATATTTGATTGTTATTTTGAAAGCTACAAACTTGTGCAACACCCGCCAGGGCAATAATTCCCATGGCGGAACTTCAGTAAAACATTCAGCTCGCCAAGGGAATCAGATTTCTTGAGTTCCTCCTCATAACTTTCTTCGCAGTTGGATCTATACCCGCCTCGATCTCGGGTCTGAAATACCTGAGGGCGGACATAATCGGACCGGCAGGGGACTGCCCCAGAGGACAGAACGCCGAAGCCTTCAGCATCATTGAAACCTCTTCGATCGCCTCGACGTCATCGTGATAGGCTTTTCCCTCGGCAAGTCTGCCTGTCGCATCCTTGACTATTTTGAGTCCGTTTCTGCAGGGATTGCAGTTGCCGCAGGACTCGTGGGCGAAGAAGCGCATGCAGGAATCGAGAAAACTGCGGACCGAAACGCTTTCGTTCATGATCAGGATGGCGCCTGAACCGAGTACATGGCCGACCTTCTGCATCGAATCGTAGTCGAGAGGGACGTCAAGCATCTGCTCTCCGAGAATGTCGCCCGCGGTGCCACCGAGCTGTGCCATTTTGAACTTGCCTTCCTTCATCCCGCCGCCATAGTCCTCGATGATTTCACGCAAAGTGACTCCTGCAGGAACTTCTATAAGTCCGGGTCTGCGAATGTGTCCAAGAATGGTGTAGACTTTGGTTCCGGGAGTCCCCTGAGTTCCGAATTTTCTGAACCATTGGGCACCGTTCCTGATGATTGGCGGGACATTTGCAAGAGTCTCGACGTTGTTGACATTGGTCGGCTTGCCTCTGAATCCGCACTGCGCCGGGAAAGGAGGTTTGAGACGCGGAAGTCCGCGCTTGCCCTCCATTGATTCGATGAGGGCGGTCTCCTCTCCGCAGACATATGCGCCCGCCCCAATTTTAATTTCAACATTGAAGGCGAACTTGCTTCCAAAAATCTTTTTGCCCAGAAGTCCGTTGGCGAGTGCGTCGTCAATCGCCTTCTGCATTCTCTGAATCGAGAGCTTATATTCGCCGCGGATGTAGATATATCCGACTGACGCTCCGATCGCATAGCCGCAAATCGCCATCCCCTCTATCACCTTGTGGGGATCGCCCTCCATAATCAGCCGATCCTTGAATGTGCCAGGCTCGCCTTCGTCCGCATTGCAGATGACATATTTCTCTTTGGATTTGACAGGCGCGCAGAAGCTCCATTTCAGACCGGTCGGGAAACCTGCCCCTCCCCTGCCCCGCAGTCCAGAATCCTTGATTTCAGTAATCACCTGTTCCGGGCTCATCTCAGTCACTGCGCGGCCAAGCGCGGCATATCCGTCGTCGGCAATGTATTCCTCAATGCTCTCGGGATTTATTTTGCCGCAATTTTCAAGGACAATCCTTCCCTGTCCCTGAAGAAGCCTGGAATCCTGCGCCTCGTGCGATGGAAAATCAAACTTCTCGGCAAGATCCGAAAGAAATTCCTTGCATATCCTTCCCTTTACAAAATGCTCCTCGACAATTTTGGGAACATCGGAAGGCTTGATTCCGCAATAAAGAATTTTTTCGGGCATGACTGCCGCGAGAACGCCTGCGCCCGATGGACCAAAGGATCCGGTCTCGATGACGCTGACTTCATCCGCAAGCCCACGGGAGCCGATCTCGGATGAAAACCTGTTCTTCACCTCGCGGGCGCCATTTATGACGCTGTTCGCGTCAATCGGGATCATTATGCATGTACGCGGTCTGCTCATTTGACAAATCCTCCCGTTTATTGCGCGGCTTTCAGCGCATCTATGATTTCAAAAACTTTCTGCCTGCTTAGATTGCCGTAGACTTCGTCGCCTATCATCATTGCAGGTGCGACTCCGCATACTCCGAGACAGCTCGTGAATTCAAGAGTGAACTCCTTATCCGGCGTTGTCTCGCCAACCTTGACGCCAAGCTTCTCCTGAAGCGCGTCGAGTATGTTCTCCGAACCCATGATATAGCAGGGAGGGCTGTCGCAAAGCCTGACAATGCGCCTGCCCCTTGGCTTCAGGCTGAACATCGTGTAGAACGAAGCGGTTCCGGTGATGTCGGCGAGCTCGATCTTCATAATCCTGGAAAGCTCCTCCAGCTTGTCCCTGTGAAGAGAGTTGTCCCCGGACTCGTCCTGTATGTCGTGGAGGATCTGTATGAGGTTCTCCCTCGAATTCCCCCTCTTCTCAACAATCTCAGCAACTGTCATCTTCAGTTCCTCCGACGCTGAATTTTGCCGTGCATTGCGTGCCGCTCCTTGTTACGGAACGGAATTCCCCCATAGATTAGCCCTAATAAGGAATCAGTCAAAGCGGCATTCTTAAAAAATGCGAAAAAAGTTGATAGAAGATACAAACGGCTGTATATTGGCCTCTTCTCGTATTTGCCACACATGTTTTTTACCCGGGTGAGGATTTTTCAATGAAGACAGTAACATTCCTGATTCAATGCGAGGACCGCAAAGGACTTGTCTGCGAAATAACCTCTTTCTTCTTTAGAAAGGGCTTCAACATTGTCCACTGCCAACAGCACAGCGACAGCCGCATAAACAGATACTTCATGCGCATAAAGCTTGACATGGACGGAATCCAGTCAACAAGAAGAGACATCGAAAACGACTTCGCCGCCTTCGCCTCGGCATATCCGCTTGAGTGGTCAATGCACTTCTCGGATGCCGTCAGGAGAACAGCCATCATGGTCACAAAGGAGTCACATTGTCTATATGACCTGCTCCTGCGCTGGAAGGAGTCCGAGCTCAACTGCGAAATCCCCCTCATCATATCCAACCATCCGGATCTGGAATATGTCGCGTCCCAGTTCCGAATCCCGTTCTACTGCCTTCCGGTCGGAGACGACAAGCAGTCCCAGGAGATGCACGTCTTGGAACTCCTAGCCAAGAATCACGTTGATCTGCTTGTTCTGGCGAAATACATGCGCGTGCTCGGGGCCGAACTCGTCTCGACATACAAAAACAGACTTATCAACATACATCACGCGTTCCTCCCGGCATTCCAGGGAGCAAGTCCATACAGGCAGGCCTACGAGCGCGGAGTCAAGATGATCGGCGCCACAGCGCACTATGTAACCGACGAGCTCGACGAAGGCCCCATCATCGAGCAGGATGTAGAAAGAGTCAACCACGAACACGAGCCCGAAGAATTGCGCAGAATAGGAAAGGACATAGAGCGCCTGGTGCTCGCCCGCGCCGTGAAAGCCCATCTCGAGAACAGAATCATCGTATGCGGAAGACGCACAATAGTCTTCTCATGACTACCAATAAATTAAAAACAAACAGCGAAAGGATATCAGATAAAATGGAAGCAGTCAAGGCAGAAGCCACCCCCGCACCAGTAGCCGAGACACCGAAGGATTACAACAAGCCATCTGAAGAAATTTTCAATCTCCGCCTGGCGAAGCTGGACGACTGGAAAAATGCCGGAATCTCGCCGTTCGGAGGAGAATATCCTGACAGGATCTCATCGCTGTCCGTCAAGGACGGGTTCGCGGCGAAAACAATTTCCGAGGACGCGGCAGTGAGAGTCGCCGGCAGAATCACCGCCTACAGAGAAATGGGGAAATCCATATTCATAGACGTCAGGGACTTCTATGGCCGAATTCAGGCCTACGCTAAAAAAGATTCTCTTGGAGACGAGGCTTTCGCCCTCTTCCAAAAACTTGACATCGGAGACATCGTCGGAGTCGAGGGGAGCGTATTCCTCACAAGGACATCTGAGACAACGATTAAAATAAAATCCTTCAAGCTTCTCGGAAAATCTCTGAGAACCCTTCCTGAAAAGTGGCACGGTCTAAGCGATCCGGAACAGATCTACAGGCAAAGATACCTGGATCTCATAGCAAATGAAAAAAGCAGGGATGTCTTTAAAAAAAGATCCCTGATGATCCGCGAAATCCGCAGATTTCTTGAGGAGCGCGGCTTCATCGAGGTCGAAACTCCGATGCTTCAATACATACCCGGAGGCGCCGCCGCGCGCCCCTTCAAGACATTCTACGAGGCGCTCCACACAAACATGTTCATGCGAATCGCCCCCGAGCTCTACCTCAAGAGGCTACTCGTCGGCGGCTACGAAAAAATATTCGAGCTCAACAGGAATTTCCGCAACGAAGGCATGTCCAGAAAACACAATCCTGAATTTACCATGATGGAGCTCTACCAGGCATACGGATCGTGCAAGACAATGATGGAAATCGTCGAATCCCTCATAGTCCACCTTGCAAACGCGGTCAATGGCGGAACTGTTGTCAAATTCCAGGACGGACGCGAAATTGATCTAAAATCCCCTTGGCGCAGAGTCGAATACTCAGCGCTCGTCAAGGAATATGCAGGAGAAAATTGGTATTCCCTATCCCGCGCCGACAAATCTGCATTCCTCGCAGGCAAAGGAGTTGAAATGTCCCCAGACAGCCCCGATGAGGACATCACCCACGAACTCTACGAAAAGCTCATTGAGCCGACTCTCATCAATCCGACCTTCGTGACAAGGCTTCCAGCGCATCTGGTTCCTCTTGCAAAAAGATGTGAAGACGATCCGAGAACCGTGGATGTCTATGAGCTGGAAATAAATGGACAGGAAATTTCCCCCGGCTACTCCGAGCTAAACGATCCGATTGAGCAGAGGAAGCGCTTCCAGGAGCAGAAAAACTGCGTTGAAAATGGCGACGGGAGAATTGACGAAGACTTTCTTGCCGCACTCGAATACGGCATGCCTCCTGCAGGCGGAATGGGACTTGGAATTGATCGGCTGACCATGCTTCTCAGCGGCTCTGAATCCATCAGGGACGTGATCCTCTTTCCGTCTCTGAAGCCCCTAGCGTCCTGTCCCTTAAATACTAATCGTAATACACTTGAATAAAAATTTAACCGCCTACGCCGGGACGTTCCAAGACTCGCTATCGTTGTCGTAATCGCTATCGTAATCG